>JAMOZU010000030.1 GCA_023667745.1 Ruminococcus sp. | reverse complement strand
ATAAGGGTGACCGTGAAAAACCGATAAGAGGTTTTGTTGGGGCGGTTTTACCGACGATCGTTGATTTTTGGAGTGTGAATATTTATGGATAATGCTGCGGGAAATATTTTCCTCTCTGCCGCCGGGGCTGTGCTGGCGGAAAACGTTGTTTTTTCCAAGGCTTTCGGGGTCAGCACCATGATAACCGCCGCAAAAAACAAGCGAGATCTTGCGGGGACTTGTCTCGGCGTATGCTGGTTCACCCTTTGTGCGGGAGCGGCGGGACGGCTGATGAGCGGGTGGGGAATGCAGGCGGACATGGCGTTTACGCCGCTTATATATGCGGCTGTGATAGGAGTTTTTTACGCTGTTACGCTGGTGGCGTTGAGAGTCGTTTCCGGGCGGCGTTTCGGGCGGCTGAAAAAATATGTTCACATTTCGGCATTTAACAGCACGGTCATGGGTACAATATTTTTAAGCGTTTCCGGCTGTGAAAGCTTGGGGGAGTTTCTGCTGTTCGGGCTGTCCTCGGGAGCGGGGTTCGGACTGGCGGCGGTTATGCTGTCGGGAGTTTACGGGCAGTTATGCTCGGAAAAAGTTCCCGGGGCGTTCAGGGGATTTCCCGCCATAATGCTTTACACCGGGCTTATTGCCATGGCGGTGTACGGGTTGGGAGGCAGGAATGTGTAAGCATAGCTTACACGGGAGGCAGGAGATAAACGCTGTGTGAACTTCTGTTTTTTCAGGGTCTCAATGGGGGTACGGGAAAAAGCAATTCGTCGGATTTGCTTACAAAAAAATAAGTGAAATTTTATTTTTGTTCCGGAAAATGCCTTACTTGACAAAGTTCCGGGAAAGTGGTAAAATAAGAATGTATTTTCGAGGGATAGTTTTTTTGAGGGATAAGTTTTTGGGGGCGGGGTTAAATTTATGGGGAAATATCTTGGGGAATGCGCATGGAAGTTATCGGAAAATGTATTTCCCGGCCGTAATGCGAAAAAATATTAACAAGAATCAAGAATGATACGCCTGTATAAAAGGCTTTTTGTAAACGGCTTTTGCCGTATGATAAATACACACAAGAGAGGGTGTTCTGTATAAAATGAGGAAAAGCAAAAGAATTTTCCGCCCCAAGAGGCGTTACAGGATAAAGAGAAGAAATCAGAACGGCATCAAGATAGCCGTAAGCATTGCGGCGGTGGCGGTGCTGGTGTTTGTGGGGTACAGTGCGGCAGGTCCCATAGGGGATTATATCAAGACCAGAGAAGAGCAGACGGCAAGCGATCCGTGGTCGCCGGAGCGGGAGACGGATATTTCTCCGGACGTTTCACAGACAGCGGCAGACAGCGAGCCTGCGGTTACGGAAAATCTGCCGGATATACTCGATAAGACCGTAACAGAGCCTGCGCAGACGGGGAAAAGTCTCCTTGAAGAGCCGGGCAGTACTCCTGCAAGCACGTCTCCTGCGGGTACGTCCCCCGTTGTTTCGGAGAGTGTCACGGTCAAGGAGACAGAGCCTGTTGAGCCTGCAGAGATTGAGCCTGTACAAACCGTACAGACCGCCGGCAGGACGGAGGCTGTTACCGTACCGCCCGTATCGGCAGATGTGAAAGAGGGCGGGGCGGCGTATATGATAGACTTGGAGGATATGCAGGATATGGACAGCCTCAGGGCTGCTCTCGAAGAGGTGCGCAGCAGCGGGGCGGCGGCGGTGATAATGCCCATGAAAGCCGATGGCGGCGCATTTTACTACAAGACGGAAATTCCCTTTGTTTACACGGCGACCGACGGAGAAAATCCCGTTAAATCGGAAGTAACGGCGAGGGAGGCGGCTAATGCCGCCCTTGCCAAGGGGCTTCGTCCCGTTGCTTTGGTGAGCGTTCTCAAAGACAACAACCGCTACGGCGATTACCGTGACGGCTCGTTTCACAGCTATGACGACACACCGTGGCTGGACGCTGCTGCGGACAACGGCGGCAAGACCTGGCTCGACCCCTTTAACGAGACCGCCCAAGAGTATCTGTGCGACATTATGCGGGAGCTTGGGGGAGCGGGTTTCGGGGAGATAATATGCGAGGATTTTGTGTTCCCGGAGTTCCGTTCGTCTGACGTGGAGCTGATAGGGGAGCATGTAACGCCTTTTTCGAGTGCTAGGTACAAGGCTCTTGCCTCTCTTGCCTGCATGATGAACGAGGCGGGGAGCGAAAAGGGCGCAAGGGTGATGATAAGGCTTACCGCCAATTCCATTATCAAGGACTACAGCGAGATTTTCCACCCCGACCTTTTGCAGGGCTGCACGGTGCTTATAGATTATTCGGAAAACAATATAGCCAAGACCATGGTATCGGGCGGGGAAGAGATAATTCTCGATGAGCTTAACGAGCATGACAAGGTGATGGCGGTGTTTTCGGAGGTTGAGAGGCAGTGCGGGGATATTCCCACGGAGGCGTTTTTAGACCGTGATTCCATGTCGTCCGAAGAGTTTGCGGAGGCTGTCTCGGCGGTGAACGGAATGGGGTATGGGGGGTATTATGTGTACTAGGGGCTAGAGGTTAGAGGGCTAGAGGCTGGGAGAATACATATTTGAAAATATTTACAAAGAAAGGTATGATAAGAATGAAGAGGAATAAAAAAATATTATCCGCAGTTTTTACATTGTCCGCTGTATTAGCTGCCTGGGTCGGTTTAACGGCGTGCGGCGGCGGTACAGAACAGCAGTCGTCCCCCGAAGAGACGGCTTCGGAAACCGCTGTTACCGCTGCTCCTGTTGAAGAGGGCGAGATACTTAACTTTATTCCTCCCGAAAAGGGGGAGAAGATAGCCGTTATCACCGTGAGGGATTACGGCGAGATAAAGATAAAGCTGTTCCCCGAAGCGGCGCAGGCGGGAGTTGAAAACTTTGTGGGACTTGCCGAAATGAACTATTACGACGAGCTGATATTCCACCGCATAATCCCCGAATTTATGATACAGGGGGGCGACCCGAGAGGAGACGGCACAGGCGGCAGCAGTATCTGGGGAGAGAAATTTGACGGCGGCATTCCCGAAGGACTGTACCATTTCAGCGGGGCTGTGGCGTATGCCAATTCCACGGGACCTGCCACCGACGGCAGCCAGTTTTACATTGTAAATACTCCGGAGGGGTATTTTAACTTAGGCGGCTATCGGAATGAGGACGGCTCCGTTCATTATTACGAGACCTTTGAGGAAGCGGGTTACAGCCTTCCCGTCAACGTTCAGGAAATGTACCGGGAAAAGGGCGGCACGCCCAGTCTTGACGGCGGTTATACCGTATTCGGGCAGGTTTTCGAGGGTCTGGATATAGTCCGCTCCATTGCCCAAGTGGAGACCGACGATAACGACAAGCCTTTGACTCAGGTGGTCATGGACAGCGTGCGTATCGTTGAATATGAGGGATAAGAGAAATTTTGCACAGCGTTATTTATTGCGTAAATATATTTTGATGCGGGGGTATTTTTCCCTTCCTGCTGCCGAAAGGGTCGTGATGAATTATGAGGATATGCCCGGAATGCCGTAAATTGAGCCGTGACGATGATTTCTGCTCCCACTGCGGGGCGGCGGTCTATCCGGACAACAACTTCACAGGCAGCGACATCGGATGCGGAACATACGGCGAATTTGACGGCGGAGGTGAGCATAGTCACGAGAAGGTGACATATACAAAGCCCTACGCAAATTCCATGCCATCCGGCGGTACATATGATCGTCCGCCGATGCAGTCTCGTCCCGCCGAACGTCCTCCCGTTGAGGGCGGCAGGAAAAAGGGAGGCGGGTGTGTGACCTTTATAGTTATTCTGGTGATATTTTTCACATTTGTTGACAGCATGGGGATTGATATATGGGGGATTCTCGGTGAGCTGCTTGAACAGATTCTCAACGGTTAGCGGCGATTTTTTCGAATATCACAAATGCTTTATGCGATAAAGGAATGTTAAACAAGGAGGAACAAGTGAACAAACCGACAAAAAAGGAATTTAAACGTATTCTTGCGGGAGGCTATGGGAATGCACTGCGTTTCCTGAACAGATGCGACGAGCCGATGAGATATGCAAAGGAAATCGCATATTGCTGCGCAAACGATACCTGCTACGATATGCAGTGCGAGGGGAACAGGGACGAGTATCTTTGCGAGGCTGTTATGATTACAGGGCAGCCGGAATATTTCGCCCGGCTGCTTATGGAAAGGCTTGACAGACGGCTCAGTGATGATTGGAGCAGTTTACAGATGCTGGATATTCTGGCGCAGCTCTGCTGTGATGAAGGGGTAATTTCCTCGGAAATATCCGATTTTTTCGAGACGCTTTACATAAAAGAGCTTGCCCATCGGGTAAAAAAAGAATATGTACATGCTTCACGGAGAGACGGCTTTGAAAATCTTTGCATAGTACTTTACGATATGGATAAGAGTTGGTTTCCCCGGATAGTAAACGACGTGGGCGGCTATCTGATTAGTCACCCAAAGTCGGATAGGTTCAATCTGGACTGGTTTTTCTCCCACTGCACCGACGGCGGGAAAAAGCGGGGGCTGTTGAAACTTGCCGATAAAGACTGTGCCGAGGCGTTCAGGGCAAAATTCGATATTGAGTACGGCGGTGGCAGACCTTCATCTTTGACAGGAAAGTCCCTGACCGAGCTTGCCGCCGAAACGGACGGTCATATCCCGGAGCTGTTCGTCTTGGCGGCGGAGGTAAATTTCCGTATAGCCTCTCACAGGGCGGATGACGAGGAGCTTTTGCAGTTTGCAAGAGAAGTCTTTTCCGAAAAGGATGAGGACAGACAGGCACAGATGCTCTGCGCATTCGAGAGCAAGCCGTTCCCTTTGGGCTTTGAGGCGGTTCGGGAAATGTATGACAGGGGCGGGGAAAGGCTGAAAATAAAGTGCGTTGAAATAATGGGCTGCTTTAAGGAAAAGGCGGCGGGAGAATTTCTGCGGAGGCTTGCAGAGGACGATACCGTTTCCGACGAGCTGCGGCGGACAGCGGTCATATCCTATGTTCAGGTTGCGGAGAAGCTTGATGAGAGGTTCGTTATGGGGTATAAGCCTGATTTGCCTTGTGCTAAATATGCGTTTTGCAACATATACGTCTATTTTCACAGCCTTTACAAAAACTTTGACGAACGTCCTGACAGGACTTCCCGCAAATATGAGGGCTTCCGGCGGTATCTGTACGAAAACGTCAACTGCTCACTCTGCCGTGAGTATATTGTGCGGCTGATGGTGCGTTCCCGTGACGAATGCGGGGATATTCTGCGGGAATGCCGCTTTGACTGCAACGCCGATCTGCGGCGGTATGCCGACAGTCTGCTGAAGAGGCGGAAGAAAAATGCACAAATGTAAACCGTCAAATATTACAAAAAATCGACAATTTATTTGTTATTATGCTAAATATCCCATTTAAGCCGAAAAAAGTTTAACAAAATTTTCCCGTATTTTCTCAACGTTTTCATAATTTGAACACATTTATCGGTTATAATAAGATTGTGATAAGGAAGACAGAATCTTATCATATGTAATTTTTCATTCCCAACTTTTTTTCATCTCTCTCCTTTTATCTATGGAGTTCCTGCCGCTATCCCCCTTGCGGCAGGAAAAACTCCGGAGAGTGAGCTATGGGAATTATTCAAGTTTTTGATTTTTCTCCGTTCGGGGAATTTCATTATAATGCTGCCCCGCTGACTGTCGGTAGTGATTTTTGATTGCGGGCAACGCTATTTGTTTCGTGATTTGCAGAGGGTCATTCCCTACGGAGTGCTTGGTTTTACAAGCCGCGGGCAGCGTCCAAATATTCCTCCACCCTCCTTGTGGAGTAATCTTTAATACATTTTTATTTTATCTCAATTTATTTTGCTTTCGGCGTTCCATGCAGCGGAACGCCTTTTTATTTCAATTTGTTAATTTTAAACATACGCTCTGCTTGCGGCAGATATTCGTTGTTGATATAATCCTTGAACTGCGGGGAAATATGCCTGCCGAACTCCTGCCACACATCATTGCAGCCGGAGAGATATTCCAATATGGTCACATCAACAACGTTGAGTACTTCCTCGTCTCCCTCACTGTACATTTTCTCAATGCAATTGCAATATCTGTCTATTCCCTCTGCGTCCTTATTTTCGATACATTTCACAAGGGGAAAGACCGCAAGTTCGGGAGCAAGTATATGCAGGAGTATCTCGCCGTAGTTCGATAAATGTTCCCGCAATAGCTTGCCGCCGTTTTCGCTGACATTTGAAATGTACAATGCGCACTCTTCTTTGTTCATTTTATCATCCCCTTTTGCATAGATCGATTTCGGATTAAAAAAGCCGATTGGACACCGTTTCCTTGATTATATCACGGATAAAAAAATATGTCAATACAATTAGCGGACATGGAGAAACCTTAAATCATAATTTCTTGAAACTACACCAAAATGATATAATATTAAATTAACAAAATATTCATTAGAGTTCAACTGCAAATTCACGTTTATATGATACAATTAATATGTATAGCAGAAAAATGTTGAAAAGTGTAAGCCGCATCGGGGCGGCGGGGCGGACACGGCGCAGGCGGAAATGTGCAGCCGCACTGTATAAATCACATTACGCAAATGATGATTTATAAAAGTACACTTTGGAAAGCGTACTGCAAGCGGCATTTCCGGTTTTGGCGTTCGGTGAAAGGATGAGCATTTTTATATGTCGATCTTTAATATAATTCAGTTGGCAGGCGGGCTTGCCATGTTCCTTTTCGGAATGGGCTTTATGAGCGAAAAGCTGGAAAAGCTGGCAGGCGGCAGGCTGGAGCAGATTTTTGAAAAACTCACCTCGAACCGGGCTAAGGGGCTGATGCTGGGCATACTGGTAACGACGGTGATACAGTCCTCCTCGGCGACTACGGTAATGCTGGTGGGCTTCGTAAATTCGGGGCTTATGCGGCTGTCTCAGGCAATATCGGTAATAATGGGCGCAAATATAGGCACGACGGTCACGTCATGGATCATGAGCCTGGCGGGACTTGAGGGGGACAGCTTTATCGTCCGCCTGTGCAAGCCGGAGACGTTCGCTCCGGTGCTGGCTATGGTAGGCGTCGTTATGCGAATGGTGTGCAGCAACGGCAAGAAAAAGGACATCGGCGGCATTCTGGTGGGTTTTTCGGTGCTGATGATGGGCATGGATACCATGAAAGTGTCGGTTGAGCCTTTAAGCGATTCCCCCGGCTTTGCAAAGGTGCTGACCGCTTTTTCCAACCCCGTTTTGGGAGTAATTACGGGTGCGCTGCTGACGGCTGTGGTACAGTCCTCGTCGGCATCGGTGGGTATGCTGCAGGCTGTGGCGGCATCTACGGGGAAATTTACCGTTTCAATGGCTCTGCCCATAATCCTGGGGCAGAATATAGGTACGTGCGTTACCGCCATTCTCTCCTCGGCGGGAGCGAGCAAAAACGCCAAGCGAGTGGCGGCGGTGCATCTTTATTTTAACGTTCTGGGGACTGTGCTTTTTTTGGCAGTCTACTATATTCTCAATTCCTTCATACATTTCACTTTTGCGGATATGACCGTTACTGCGGTCACGGTGGCTGTTGTTCACACCGTCTTCAACCTTACCACCACTCTTGTGCTGCTGCCCTTTACGGGGCTTCTGGAAAAACTGGCGTATATGACCATTCGGGACGAGGAGGGCGAGATCGCGGACGCTCCCGTTTTATTGGACGACCGCTTTTTAAGCACCCCCGGTGTGGCTATCGAGCAGTGCAGGAATGTCACCAACCGAATGGCTTCCCTTGCAAAGACCACAATTTCCCTTTCTTTGGAGCTTTTCAAGCACTACAGCGACGACAACGCACAAATGATAATCCTTAACGAGGATCACATAGATAAATATGAAGACATAATCGGGACATATCTTGTTAAGCTTTCCGGGCGCAGTCTTACCATTACCGACAGTCAGAGCGTTTCCTGTTTGCTTCACGCAATAGGAGACTTTGAGCGTATCTCCGACCATGCCGTGAACATTCTTGACACCGCCAAGGAAATTTACGAAAAGAACATTGTTTTTTCCGATATGGCTAACCGTGAATTAAGCGTGCTTTTCAGAGCTGTTGAGGATATTATGAACATCACAGTCAAAGCTTTTGAAACAGGGGACATATTGCTTGCAAGGCGGGTCGAGCCTTTGGAAGAAGTGGTTGACACTTTGCGCAGCGATATGAAAACTCACCATATTGAGCGGCTTCGGGAGAAGACCTGCACCATTGAGCAGGGATTCATCTTCACCGACCTTTTAACCGACCTGGAGCGGGTCTCCGATCACTGCTCCAACATAGCCGTGAACCTTATTCAGTTAAGCGACAACAGCTTCGAGAACCACCAGTATCTCAACACCGTAAAAAGCGGTGATAACAAGGAGTTCAAGGACTTGTACAAGGAGTATTCAATAAAATATACGCTGCCCAACTAGAGGCAAGAGATGTGCGAGCGGAGCTCGCACTAGAGGCTAGAGGATAGAGTCTGTATTCTTTTCATTTCTAAAACCAATCCTCGATTTTCAGGTTTTCTATATGTTCAAATTCACGGACGTTGTGGGTAACGATTATGAGATTTTGGGATCTTGCATGGGCGGCAATGAGCATATCCATAGTGCCTATGGGAGTTCCTTTGCGGCGCAGGCGGGCGCATATTTTCCCGTATTCCGAGGCGGCGGAGCTGTCAAAGGGGAGTATCTCGGTCACCGTAAGGAATTTCAGCAGGGACAGGGTGTTCTTTTGAGGAGCGGTACTTGCGCTTATGCCGTATTCAAGCTTCGCAAGGGTCACAGCGGAAACGGCAAGCCCTTCACGGCGGTTTTCCTTTATCTTTTCAAGGACTTGGGGAACGCCCTTCTGGGCATATATGCAAATGTTGGTATCAAGCATATATTTCATAGGGTTTCCCTTTCCGACGGCATTTCGGCGGTGCGGCGGTTTTCGAGTATCTCAAAATAATCTTCCGTAAAGCCGTTTACGCCCTCCATAAAGGTGTCCCATTCCTTGTCTTTGGGAACAAGTATGACTATATCGTTGATTTTATGCGCATAGACCTCGTTGCCCGAAAAGCGGTATTCTTTCGGAAGCCTTACCGCCTGACTGCTGCCGTTTGCAAATAATTTTGCTGTAAGCATATTATCACCTCTCTTTATAGTATATACTATAATATATACTTTGTCAAGGGAATATGACAGAGTTTATATAAATTTAATATATTTGCAAAGGGGAACAGGAAAATGCCGGGTATCTTAAAGACTGACCCTTCGGGAGACAGCCCTCTTGCCGACTGGCTCAAGGAATATTCGGAAGAGGACAGCATTGAGGTAAATCCCGTAATATGCCGCAATTGCGGTAACGCTGCCTTTGAAATGCAGGTGGACGAGGAGGAAGAGGGGATAGGGGTGGTATGTACAGAATGCGGTACGCAAAAGGTGTTGCTGGACTGCGACGAGGTATGGGAGGACTGCGAGCCTGTGACTGTCGAATGCTCCGAATGCGGGGGCAAGTTCTTTAATGTAAGCGTGGGGTTTGTCCGCCGGGACAGCGGCAGCGTGAAATGGGTGTATATCGGCAGCCGCTGCACCGAATGCGGCGGGCTTGATTCGCCTCTTGACTGGAAAATAAGCTATGAGCCTACGGAGGAAATGGAGAAAAATATATAAATGAACGAGATTATCGAAAGGATAATGAATAGGACGGACAAAAGGATTATTGAGGGGTACTGCAAAAGAATACTCAAAAAATTCAGTTTCAATTCGGCAAGGTCGCTTCAGGAACTTACGGAGCTGGCGTTGTGGCTTTATGTTTTCGGATTTTACGAGGAAGCATTATCGGTCTGCGATATTGTAAAGGACTGCCCCTTTACCGGTAATTACGATTTGTGGGACAATATAGATTATGCCCTGTGTATTAAATCAAGAATACTTCGGGAACAGGGGAAAACCGACCAAAGCAGGGAAATTATTTCATATGTAAATAAATTCAGGCACCCGGAGCTGTATGCAAATATCCTGCCTTGGTTTACGGTCACTCTTGACGAAAATATCCAAAGCAATTTTCAATCGGGCTGTAAAACGGCGGCAAGAAAATGGCGTGTTATAAAGCTGTCCTGCGCTGTCGCTTACAGAGAGGGAGGAGACTTTCCGCTGACGGAAAATGAGCTTGAAAAAATTATCGGCGGTTTGATTGAAATTCTGAAAACAGAAGGTTGAAATTATTACCGGAAAATATATCCGAAAGGAGAAATTTAAAATGTCAAAAACACTTATAATCGGCTGCGGAGGAGTAGCCGGGGTGGTTATCCACAAATGCTGCCAAAATTCGGAGGTTTTCGGGGATATTATGATAGCCTCCCGCACCAAGTCCAAGTGCGATGCTGTCGCCGAGAAACTGCGGGGGACTACTTCAACGAAAATTTCCACCGCACAGGTGAATGCGGACAGCGTTCCCGAACTGGTGGCTCTTATGAAAGAGTATCAGCCGGACATCTGCATAAACGTTGCTCTGCCCTATCAGGATCTGACAATTATGGACGCTTGCCTTGAATGCGGCGTTGACTATGTTGACACCGCCAATTACGAGCCGGAGGACACGGCTAAATTTGAGTATTCCCACCAGTGGGCTTACCGGGAGCGTTTCGAGAAAGCGGGGATAACAGCCCTTTTGGGCAGCGGCTTCGATCCGGGAGTTACCGGGGTCTTCTGCGCCTATGCCCAGAAACACTATTTTGACAAGATACACTATATCGACATTCTCGACTGCAACGGCGGCGACCACGGCTATCCTTTCGCCACAAACTTCAACCCGGAAATAAACATACGGGAAGTCAGCGCAAAGGGCAGCTATATAGAAAACGGCAAGTGGGTGGAAACAGAGCCTATGGAGATAAAGCGGGAGTATGATTTTGCCCAAGTGGGGAAAAAGGATATGTATTTGCTGCACCATGAGGAGCTGGAGTCGCTGGCTCTTAACATCAGGGGGATAAAGCGTATACGCTTCTTTATGACCTTCGGGCAGTCTTACCTTACTCATCTCAAATGCCTTGAAAATGTGGGAATGACCTCCATTGAGCCGATAAACTACAACGGCATGGAGATAGTGCCGCTTCAGTTCCTGAGGGCCGTCCTTCCCGACCCTGCTTCCTTGGGTCCCAGAACAAAGGGCAAGACCAACATCGGCTGCATAATGCAGGGGATAAAGGACGGCAAGCCTGTAAACTACTATGTATACAACGTCTGCGACCACGAGGCGTGCTACAAAGAGGTAGGCTCGCAGGCTATTTCCTATACCACCGGAGTTCCCGCCATGATAGGGGCAATGATGATACTGACGGGCAAATGGAAAAAACCCGGCGTTTACAATATCGAGGAATTTGACCCCGATCCTTTTATGGAGGCTCTTAACAAGTGGGGATTGCCTTGGACGGAGGATTTCGCCCCCAAATTGGTGGATTAGGATAAACGGACGCTTGAAATTAAAAAAAGCATTTAACCGGTGTTTCCCCAAAAAAATTCAAGGAGATGAAATTTATGGAAAAGAAGGTACTGGCATTTATTATTTCGGTGTTTACGGCTGCGTCTGCAACGGCGTGCGGAGATACGTCCAAGCCGGAAACTGGTGCGGGGGAAACGGCAAGCTCGTCAAGTTCCGCCGTCCTTGAACTGTCAAACTCCAATGCAACGGAAGAGGCAAAGGAGCTTTACGAATATATCTGCGATACCTACCGCACGGGTATACTTTCCGGTCAGCAGGAGTCCACATGGATGGGCAGCGAGCAGTATGAGTTTGATTATATTTACAAGAACACCGGCAAGTACCCCGCCATAAGAGGGCTTGACTATATGAATGACGATTTTGACGGTGTGAATCGACGGGCGGAGGAATGGTATAACAAGGGCGGCATTGTTACCATCTGCTGGCACTGCGGAAGTGACTTTTCCGGCAGCTGGAGCGAGTGCATGAACACGGAGATTGCCGACTGGGACAAGGCTCTCACCGAGGGTACTGCCGAATACAACACCCTTATTGCGGGCATGGACAAGGGCGCAGAGGCACTTAAAAAATTGCAGGACAAGGGCATTCCCGTCCTCTGGAGACCCTTCCACGAGTTTGACGGCGCATGGTTCTGGTGGGGCAAAGGGGGAGCGGACAATTTCGTTAAACTCTGGCAGATAATGTACGACCGCTACACCGACCACTGGGGGCTTGACAATCTCATATGGGTGCTGGGCTATTCCGGCAACGGCAGAGGCTATGACAAGTGGTACCCCGGAGACAGCTATGTTGACATTGCGGGAGCGGATTCCTACAGCGACGGCGCAAACGGCAAGCTCTACAAGAAAGTCGCCGACGTGTTCGGGGAGCAAAAGCCCATATGTTTCCATGAATGCGGGCGAATCCCCACAGCCGAACAGCTCCGCAAAGACGGCGCAGACTGGGTGTGGTTCATGACCTGGCACACCGAGTATATCACCGACCACAACGACACAGACGACTTAAACGCCATCTACAACGACGATTATGTTATAACCTTAGATGAGCTGCCCTTCAAGAGGCAAGAGGGGTAAGAGGCAAGAGGCAAGAAGAGATACGGCGTTTTGTGACTTTTGCGGAAGAGGCAGGATTTTTCCTGCCTCTTTTTTTATTTTCTTGCTTCTTGCATATTGATTCTTGCCTCTTGCCTCTAAAAATGAACAATGAAGGCAGTCCCGGATTTTACTCTTGTAAATATATCAATATAGTACAAAAATTCATCAATCAACAAGAGGTGACGGCGGGAAATATGCGGTATAATTATATCAAAGGCTGATGTCAAGGCTTTAGCGGTATTGCCCCGGAGTGCAGCCGTAACGCTTTTTGAAGCAGCGGTAAAAATGGCTCAGGTTGCCGAAGCCGCAGGAAAAGCATATCTCCGTAACGTCCGTTTCTCCCGCCGTAATAAGATCGGCGGCATATTCAAGCCGCATTATATTCACAAATTCCGTGGGGGTGACGTTAAGGAAACGGCGGAACACCCTTGTAACATGCTCTTGCGAGGCGCAGGACAGCTCAATAAGCCTTGGAAGTCCCACTGTGAAATTTTCCCGCTTGCTCATTTCCCCCATGACCGTTTGCAGCCATTGGGGCGGCTGTAAGGGAATGTCATGGACGGCTGTGAATTTATAAAGCAAAAAGGGAAGTATCGCCCTGAAATATTCCCGCCGCCCGTTTCCCGGCTGTATCTTCCCCATATCGCAGAGTTTACGGAAAATATCGGTGCTGTCATATCCCCGCAGATTAACCGACGGCGGCAGGGGAGTATCTTCAAAAAAACATAAGGGTATATCAAGGGCGGTTGCTGCAGCTTTGAAGTGTTCCCTGTCAAACCCCACGGAGATGATCTCCATATCGAAATTATCCAGAAAGCTGTATTTATGGCGGTCATCGGGACGGATAAAAACAAAATCCCCTTTGGAAAGCAGCTTGCTTTCGCCGTTTATTTCATGGACGGCTTTGCCGTTTACGATATAGAAAAGCTCGAAAAAATCGTGGGTGTGCAGGCGGTAGGTTTCCCGGACGGACTTTTGCCGCAGAAAACTTACGCCGTCGGGTTTTTCCTCTTCGGGAAGGGACAGTCTGTCGATCATAATTTTTCTCTCCTTTATATCAATATACCACAATCGGTCAAAAAAGTCAATACTTGGACTAAGGTTTTTCTCCCGCCGTTGGCGTGAGAAAAACCGCTCAACAAACATAGGTATCTGTAAAAATTATTTTTTTCGGAAAGGAATGATATTTATGAATATCATAGGTCAGAAAGCTGCGGGATATGAACAGCGGGAAAGGGAACTTTCCGTTTTCACAAGCGGGGGAAATGAAGTCATTATAGGCTTTATTTCCGAAAGCACAGTACAAACAAGGGTGCGTTTCTCAAAAGATGAAGAGTTTGACAAATCTTATGCCATTGAGGAAATGCCTCTAAGAAACGCCGCCGTAACTTTTGAGGAAACAGCGGACGTTTACCAAATATCCTCTCCCAAAATATCCGTTAAAATTTATAAGGAGGATATGCGTATAGAATACCTTAAAAACGGCAATATCATAACCTCCGTAAAGGCTATGGGCAGGGATCGGGACGGCGTTTACTGCGTTCACCCCATGGGAGAAAGGGAGCATTTTTACGGCTTGGGGGAGGATAACCGTGCGTACCTCGGCAATATGGACAGACGGGGGACAAAGCGGGAACTTATAACGGGTCAGCAGATAAATGTAGGGCATGTTACGGCGGATATCCCCGTGTCCTTTTTCATGAGTACCGGGGAAACTTCCCCCTACGGCATTTTTGCGGACAGCAGCTACAGAATGGTTTTCGATATGGGGAGTACCTCTCCCGATGAATATTCCCGGAAAGCCGACGGAGGCAGCCTTGTGTATTACCTTTTTGAGGGGGACGATCTCGGCGGCGTTTTAAACGAATACACCGGCCTTACAGGCAAGCGCTCCATGCCCCCGCAATGGGCGTTGGGGTACATACAGTGCAAATGTTCCTACTGGTGCTGGGAGGAAAT
>JAMOZU010000309.1 GCA_023667745.1 Ruminococcus sp. | reverse complement strand
AAAATCCTCTATGCGTGAAAATTCCTAATAGTCCTCTTTTGTGTAAATGCCCCGTGTCAGTGCTTCGTCCTGCGGGTAAGTGCAGCCCTCGCTTGAAAGGAATGTAAAGGCGGCTTGGCAGCCGGAAACGTAGAGCAGGGAATTGTCCGTGTTGTCATAGTGTCCCTTGTTGTCGTAGTTTTCGCTTTTCCCGATATAGGTTTTGTCGTCCATAGTATAAAGGGCGGTCATGCCGTCATAGCGGCTTTTCGCTGCGGCTGTGATACGGGCGGTGTCCGTGTCCGGGGTGTTGTTGATAACGCCGTCAATCATGTTTTCGTTCTGCTCCGTGGAAAGCTCGGCGGCTTTTAGGGGGTTCTCCAACAGGAAATCTTTTGTCACGTCTGCAAAACCGATACTGTCCGTATAGTGGGCGGTGTCCCTGCCGTTCTGATGAAGCACTACCACGTCAGAAACGGAAAGGGAATGTCCCTTGAAATCTTCCGGGCGGTCAAGGTTGAACTTCTCAAAAATGCCCTCTAAGCCCATGCCCGGCGCAAGTGGCATTTCATAGACTTTTTCATAATTGGCAGGGTCAACGGCAAGCCCGTTTTCCTGCAACCGTTCAAGGGGTCGGAAATGGTACTCTGCGGGTGCGTCATCTTTTAACTGGTAAATGGTAAAGGTGTTTTCGTCCTGCTCCTTTGCGCCGTATTCGTGCAGCATTTCCTTTGCGGCTTCGCTCCCGGCTAATTCCTGCGTCATGGCACGGTATTCCGTGAGGGCGTTCCAGTCCTCCTTGTGTACGCCGAAAATGCCGCCTTTTTCCGCATGGGCTTTTATGTCCTCTGCGTTCTCTGGTATGCTCTCGCTCCCGTCCTCATGGAGCAGGAAAACCTGCATATCCTCTTTTTCGTAAAGTTGCAGGGCGGCTTCTTCCTTTAGGGGCAGCATACCGTCCCATGCGTAGCCGTATTCCTGCATATCGGGGACAGTGATAGAGGGGTCGGGCAGCTCCGTATTGTATGGCTCATACCCGTTAGCGGCGTATTCCTCAACGGTCATTCCTGCGGCTGCCGCTTCCTGTGCGATTTCCTCCTTGACGTGTTCCTTGTAGGCTTCAAGCTCCGTGTCAAAGTCTTTGAGCTGCGGGGCGGGTGGCAGTTCATAGTTCCCGCTGTTTACCATAGTCCGGCATTGGGAAACGTATTCCTGCATGGCGGTGTGGTAGGCGGTTTCGGTGCTTGTCATGGCTTCGTTTCCCTGCAATGCCTGTGTAGCGGTACGCTCCATTTTGGAAAGGCTGTCATGCAGTTTCAGATAGGGGACAAATTCATGCAGGAGCATTTCCCGCTGTGCCTTGTCTGCTTCCAGTGCTTCCTTTCCCTCGTTGCGTAAGATGTAATTGTCCCATTCGCTGTTGTTCTCATAGTAGGCGTGGTAATCTTCGATATGTTTAATCAGAGTGCCGTCCCCGTCCCCTAAGTCCTGCCGCCCTATATAGTTGTCGGGCTGCCCGTCCATTACAAAGTCAATGCGGAACTTGGTCTTGTAGTAGCCGTCCTCTTTTGTAACTGCTGCGTCAAGGCTTCCGATAGCGGCGTTTGCTTCGGAAAGGCTCATGGTTTCGCCGTCATGGAAGCGGCTGTGTTCGCTCCAAAGGATAGTGACAACTGGCTCTGTGTTGGGGTCGGGCGTGGGGAAATTTTCTTCCTCCGATTGCTCCGGCTTCATGGTTTCCTTTGCGGGTTCGGCTGCGGCTGTTTTTTCTTCCGGCTGCGTGTCTGCCTGTTCCTCCTGCGGCGTTTCCTGCCCCGGCTGTTTTTCCTCCGGCGTGGGTTCGTTTTCCGGCGTTTCCTGCGCCTGTGCCTGCTCCCTTTCCTTTGTCAGCTCCGCAAAGTTCTTGTCTATGTCCTTGATCAGCTCGGAAGCGGTGCTGCGGATTGTTTCAAGGGACGCTTTCAGCTCGGACAGTTCCCGCCCGCTGCTCCATTGTGCCACATAGGAAAAGGAGTAGTCGGAAGTGTCAAGCCCGTAGTGCTGGCACACGGCGTAGGCAATGCTTTCCGCCTGTACCTCACGGGTGTTGCGGTCGGGGCGGTCTGCCTGCTTTTCCGGGGGTGCGTTAAGGTCTATGTCGTGCAGCTTGGCGTGTGCGGTTTCATGTATCAGCGTTTTAAGGTTCTGCAACTCGCTCATGCCCTCGTTAATGGCAATGCGCTTGTCGGTCTGTGAGTAGTAGCCCTTTGCGCCGCTTCCTATCTTTTCAAAACCAACCGGGACGGGTGCGGCAAGCTCCGCCACCTTGAAAAAGTCGGCGTACTGCTCCACGTCCCCGGTCAGTTCGTCAACGCCGATAGAGGGAAGCTCCTTTCCCTCGGTCTGCGACACGTCAAACACGGAAACAACCTTGAACGCCGGGACGGTTATTTCCGTTTCCTCCTTGACGGGCTTCCCGTCCTTATCGGTCACGGGCTTTTGTGTCTTGGGGTCGATTTTGTCTACCTCTTTCTTAACCTTGTACGGGGACGGCGCAAGCACTTTGATACCTTTTGCGCCCCTCGCAACCTGCCGCCCGAATAAATTTTTCCATGAGTTGTAGCCCGCTACTAAGGTTGCGTCCGGCTTCTGCATGGCAATGAGCAGGGTGTTGTTGAAACTGTAATTGTGGAACTTTGACATTACCTGTAAATATTCCTTGAAGCGGTCGCTGTCAAACAATTCCTGTATGCCCGCTTCCAGTCTGTCAGTGATCTCTTTCATCTTCTCGGCGGGCTTCTGTGACTTTAATTCGATAGGGCGTGAGGGGTTGGCGGCGGCTACTGCCTGCGGGTCTAAGGCTGCTGCGGGTGCGGCTTCCTTTTCGTTCTGCTCCGGGGCGGTGCGTTCCGCTTCGGGGTAGCCCATGATACGGTATTGCTCCGGCGTTTCCTGCCCGGCGTAAACCTCTTTCCAGTCCGTCCCGCTTCTTGCGATATAGCCGTAGTCGGTCAGCTTCCCGTCCTCATGGAGTGCGGCATTGTAGCCGAAATCTTCCCTGTCAATCCCCGCTTTCCATTGTTCCGGCATTTGCACTCTGCCGCTGTCATTGAGGAAATAATCGCCCAATTCCTTATAGCTGAAAATGCCGGGGATATGGGAATAAAAATCTGTGTTGTAGGTATAATCAATCAGCCTATCAAGGCTTTCCGGCTTGAAGTCGCTGTGCATAACAGCGTCCAGTTTTTCAAGCTGCCCTGCTGTCATTTCTTCCAGTCTTGCGGCAAGGAAATTTATCTTGTCAAGGTCGCCGTCCCTTATCCAGTCAAAGGGTATGTCAATGCGCCTATTCTCGTCCGTGGAATAGCCGTTTAAGAAAAAGTCCTGCGGGTTGTCTACTGTGATATTCAGTGCTTTCATGGCTTCGTGGAGTTCTTCTTTTGTGGCGGGCAGGGAGAGGAACACGGTTTCCGGGTTGCCC
>JAMOZU010000308.1 GCA_023667745.1 Ruminococcus sp. | reverse complement strand
GCTTTTCAGCCGCTTCGGAAAATCTTTACCTGTCGAGAGTGTCGGTCATGAACAGGATAAATGCTTTGGAGGAGTATCTGGGAGTGCCGCTTTTCAGGCGCACTCATCAAGGGGTAATTTTAACGGAGGCGGGAAAATCCTTTTACAAAAATTCAAAGAAAATAATGCGGCTGTCTGAAAATGCGATTCTGGAAGCAAGAAAGATCGGCGGGAAAGTTTCGCAGAATATCCGTATCGGCACGTCGATAATGCGCCCCTGCAACGATCTGGTGGAGCTGTGGGAAAGTATCGATACGGGCGATACGGAGTATCAATTCAGCATAGTTCCCTTTAACGACGATGCGGACGGGCTTAGTTTTATGGCGGCAAATTTAGGGGAAAAGATAGACTGCTTTGTTACCCCCTGCGGCTCGACACAGTTGCTTATGAATTACAGTTTTCTGCCCTTCGGCAGGTGCAAATGCGCAGTTGCAATGTCACGAAAGCACCCTCTTGCGGAAAAGGAAATTCTCAACTGGAGCGACCTTGACGGTCAGACATTGCTTTTGATGAAGCGTGGAGACTCCTATGTCCTTGACGAAATGCGGGACGATATTATCCGCAGCCATTCAAAAATAAACATAGCCGATTTTGACGGTTACTACGATATATCCGCATTCAATATGTGCGAACAGCAGGGCTGCCTTATGGAGACCCTTGACATCTGGAACAGCCTCCACCCCTCGCTGGTGACGATACCCGTGAACTGGTCTTATGAAATGCCCTACGGCATTTTGTACGAGAAAGAGCCGAGCGATATTGTTAAGGGGTTTATTGAGATCATTTCCGGAGCGGTGAATATTTGAAGACAGGTAAACAAAACGGCTGCCGCACCCGCTCATCGGTACGTCAGCCGTTTATATGCTTTATAGGCGGGAAAAGACCTTAAACTTCCCTAATAATACAAAATAACCGGCGTTCCCCATTCCACCGTCTCATAGAGCTGCTTTACCTCGTCGTATTTCATATTGATACAGCCGTGAGAACCGTTGGTGAGGTAGATATTTCCGCCGTAAGCGGAGCGGGAGTAATCGTGAAATCCTATGCCCTCGAAACTTATCCGCATAAAATACTTGCACTTGGCGGTATACGAGCCGTCCGCCGCCACCATGGTGTAGTTGGTGTCCTTTCTGTAAACGCTGTAAACGCCTTCGGGGGTCTTCCGCTTGGGGTCGGAGGCTTTGCCGGAAACTATCTGATCGGTCTCAAACTCCAATTTGCCCTCTTTGTAATACCACATATGCTGGGCGGAAAGATCGACCTCAACGTAAGTGTCCCCGATGTCGCCCCCTGCGGAACGCCCGCTGTCAAAGCCTCTGTAGGTATACCCCGTGTCAAGGGTGACATATTCCGGCTCGCAGGTAACGCTCTTGCCGTTTTTTATGTACTCCAGCAGCTTTTCGGCTGTCTTCTCCTGATCTATCCACCAGCCGTACTGCCCCGTGGAATAGCGAACCTGATTCATTGTGATCGTGCCCTTGTTGGTGGTCTTGAAACTGCGGGGCTTCATAAATGTGTCGTACTTGTCCGCAAGCTCCGCCACATATTCCGTAACACGGCTTTCATCAAGTTTGCCGCCGTCGGTCATCCATTCGTAAACATCCGCTCCGGTAAGGGTCTCGGTCGTATATCCGAAATCATATATTATCTCGTAATCAAAACCGTTTTTCAGTTCCTCGAGCCGCCCCTCAAGCTCATGGGACAACACCTTCGGATCGCTGTAACAGCCGGACTTTTCAAGGTCGATGTCGTAATTCCCCGTCGCCGTTTCACGCAGTACATACGCAGTAAGTCTGTCAATATCCGGCTTGTCTCCCTTTACCTCCGGGACTATGTAATAGCCGTCCTCTCCGTGGGCAAGATAGGCATCGGCAGTTTCCGTCTCGCCCCAGTCGGTGCGGCGCAGCAGCTTTTCCAGTTTCTCGCTGTCGTAGACGGGAGCGGCGTTGGTTTCGTAAAAACTGTCCTTAAAATATGACCCTATCCAGCCGAAATGGTTTACCTGCCTGTAAATTTCCTGAACTTTTCCGAAAACGTTATACTCGCAACCGTAGTCGGCAGGGTAAATTGTTTTTTCGCCGTTCCTTGTTTCTATTTTCAGCTCCCCCGGGGAATGTTCCGCCGTCAGAGCCGCCGAGGCTTTCGCTACCGTCATTTTGCTTACGTCAATGCCGTCTATGTAGGTATTGGGCAGGAATTTCCCCTTTGCGCTGCTCCAGATACCTGCGTAAACCGCCGCCAGCAGAGCCAGTGCCGCTGTCACTATCAGTATCACAGCCCTGCGTTTTTTCTTTGCAAGCTGAACCTTTGCCGCTTCAACAGCTTCTCTTTTCCTGTCCATGGCGGCTGTAACTGCGCTGCTGTCGAATTTGTAGCCTTCGTCCTTGTCAAGAACAGCCGTTGACGACATTTCATGGGTATTGCTCATAATTTTGTCATTCCCTTTTAATTGAAATTTAAGGTGATACTTATCAAACCGTTTTGCAACAATGTCATTATATCACGCTTTAATTTCGTTGTCAAGGGCTTTTTTCAAAACTATACAATATAACCGTAAATTCGTCAAATTAAGAGGGACGTTTTGGGGATTTTTACTGTTGCGGGGTCAGACAGATTTCCCCTTTTTCCTCTTTTTCCTCTCCCGCTTCAGAGCGGCTTTTTTCCTCCGTAAAGTCTCCGCAGAAAATTCCCTTGCGTCACCGTCCTCAAGCTCCGCCGCCCTTTCAAGCAGCCGTGGGGATTTGCCGTACAGCTTTGCCGCCGCTATGCAGCCGAATTTCCGCTTCAATGGGCAGGGACTTTCCAGAAATGCGGCAATCTCCTCTTCCTCCGCTTCGTCCCGCTTGTACAGCAGACGTATACATTCAATGTAACGCCCGTCCCCTTGCTTTACGAGAAATTCAAGGTCATGCTTTAAATCAACGCCGCTCCGAAAGCTCAACAGTGTCATTGCTTCACATGAAAGCTCCGAAGAACCTCCCTCCATAGCCTTCAGCAGCAGCAAAATGTCCTCACCGCCGCCTCTGCAGGCAACGGTTTGCAGAGCGAATACAGCCGTGCCGACGTTGATGTCCCATAAAAGCATATCCGTTTCACTGCGGAAGTCCTCCGCCCACAGATTCGCACCTTCTTCAAGAACAGCCGCCGCTTTGAATCGTACGGATTCATTTTTTGAACGCAGCAGCGGGCGCAGCGTTTCAATATCAAAGCCCTTTACATATTCCTCATAAAGCTGATAGACAAAGGCGAAATTTTCCGGGTCGCTTTCAAGGGCTTTTATAAGCTCTCCGCCTGCGGTGCGGTCATATTTTTTAACGGTTGAATGTTCACGCAATAAACATCATCTCCTATGTATTTTACGAAGATATTCTCCGAGCTTGCTTTAATTGAATTGTATCATATC
>JAMOZU010000307.1 GCA_023667745.1 Ruminococcus sp. | reverse complement strand
AACTTCCCGGATTGCCCACATAATGCACAGCTGCTTTCGTGACCTTTTCCGGTTTTATCTGCGGTCTGCTGTACTGATTGGGTGTTAAGAATTTCTCTTCGATTTTCATTTACTTGTCCTGTCCGCAATGTACTTTATGATTTGATAAATGCTCAAAGTTATCGCCGTCTTGACATCGGAAATACCGCCGGTTACGGAAAGCCCGTTGTTCATTATCATATGCCCGCCCGAAACTATCGTTTTGTCTGCCGTCGTGTTGCCGTCGCTGTCGACGCTGAGGGCATTTTTCCGAACCTCGGAATATTTGCCTGCGGGAAATTCAAAGCTGCCGTAACCCACTTCAAACAGGTCATATGTTTTATTCTGATTGAATTTCCCGAACACCGCCTGACTGTTCCCCGCCGCCGTGAGAGCCTGCCCTGCGGCAATGGAACTATGCCCTGTGACCTTGGTATCGTAATACCGGCTGCCCATATACGAGCCGTTGCCCACCGCCGCAGAACCGCTTCCGGTAACGGTCGCATGAGTTCCCAACGCTAACGAACCTTAGCCGGAAGCCGTGGCGGACGAGCCTATGGCGACAGAGCCTTCGCCGGTTGCGGATGCGCTGTTTTCGTAAGTTTTTACCACCCGGCTAAGCTCGATTCCGCCATTGGAAGGTCTTAGCCGAACTTTTGCGGTGGAGTCCGGGTCGTTGGAAACAAAGGCTCTGGGACTCTGCCGAATAGTTCTTCAAAGCGTTTTCCCAATCGCCCCCGCAGTTCCATGTACACAGGGAAAAATTTCCCGCCCGTTCCCATATTTCATCACAGCCCTCATCGGTGATAAAATCGGAATTTATGCGGACGGTATCGTAAATATGGTCTGTCTGACCTCTCGAAAATTCCTTTCCGCCGCCTGTTTTGCAGATAACGTTGCTCATGGTGTACTCCGCTCCGTTATCCACAACAGCGTGTTTGGCAATGTAAAACATACCGGAGGTTTCCCCGAATTTCACAAATTGCAGATTATCCCCCGAAGCGCAGTACCATACGTCCGCAAGAGCCGTTTCGTTCGTCCGCCCCGCATTGGCTATCGATTGATTTTGTGCGGAAGATGTTTCCTGTAATTTGCCTACCGTGGTGCTGTCGTAATTGTCAAGGAAATTATTTACTTTTACACCGTATAATTCAAGCGTTTCATATTCGGCATCGAGCGTTGATTTTGTGTTTTGAAGTTCCGTCTGCCGAGCCACCTCATCGGCATTTTTTATTTTCTTTTCCTGCAAAGCATTAAGTTCATCGGAAACCGATTTATAACGTTTGTTCCAATCTTCTTCACGTGTCAGCAAGTCTTCTTTATATTTGACTTCCTCTTCGTATTTTTCAAGCCCCTGTATTTCGGAAATATTGTCCCATTGACCGAATATTTCCTCAACATTTTCTTTTGACTTTTTTGCCTCAACAGTCTCATACAGCATTGCATTTCCTATTGTATTTAATTCATCGGCTACAGCAATTGCCGAGGCTATAGCCGCCACAGCCGCCGCCGCCTTGCTGATACCCCAAGCCCCCGCCAATAGCCCCAGAGCCGTTACAACACCCTCCGCATGGTCGATTATCCAATTAAAAAAATCAATGATTTTCTCTATGCCGCCGTTGTTGATAAAATCTCGGATAACCTCCGCCAGTTCTTTTGCCCCGTCCGCTATTTTTTCAGCATATTTTTGATCTGATCTTCGTCAACGTCGTTTACAGTGTCAATAACATCGTCTATAAATTCAGTCAGTACAGGCAATACCTATTCTTCCAATTGGTGCTTGAAACCATCTATTGACTTTGTAAAAGTATCCATAGCGTCCGTGTAATTTACAGCCGCTGTAACTCCCTCTGCGGAAAGTATCTGATTGGTATCGTGCGCTCTTTGCCTTAGCCGTTCAACGCTGTCGCTGTCCTGATTGAGCAAGGGGATAAGCTGCTGATAGCTTCGCCCCAACAGATCATTGGTAACTGCATTTCTGTCCGTTTCATTCTCCATTTTCTGAAGTGCGGAAACAACAGCGGAAAACTGCTGTTCTCCCGTCATATTCTTTAAACCTTCAGCTGAAATTCCCGGTTTTTCAAAAGCCTCCGCAGCGGCATTTCCCCCGCTTGCCGCACTGTCGATTTTATTTGTAAGCGTGCGAAGTCCCGCTGTCAGCGTGGAGATATTTGCGCCGTTCTGACTTAAAATATACGTCCATTCCCGATATGCGTCAATGGTCATTCCAAGCCGTTGGCTTTGCTTGTCTACCGTATCACCGTATGCCGCCGTACCCACGGCTATATCCTTTATTTCCTCTCCCGGTTCCTCATATCTTTCATTATCGTATCGGTCATTCCGCTTGACATTCTTCACGCCCCCATAAAAAATGCGTCCCCGGCGAAAACGCTTAATGTTATTACTTAAACATTCCTTGATTTAAGAATTTTTTCTTTTTCATTTGCAGCTTCTTTTTCAAGCCGCATCATTTCTTGCTTTCGTTGTTCAGGCGTCATATTTTTTATCCATTCCGGTATTATACACCTGTCATCAATAAAATACTCTCTTTCAGTCACTTTATCATACCTCCTCAAATTCAATTAAATAGCTTTCTTTCAGCTTTTCCAAAGTTTTTAACTGCGCTGTAAATTCATCATATCCCATCTCAATAAAATCACTTACGTTCAAATCATAAAGCATTTTATTGATTTTCTGTGATGACGAATATTTATATACCTTTCCATTATGACATGCAATCACACCAAATGCGTATCCATGTTCAAAGCATGAATTAAAATCATCTATGCTCGGCGGCATGCTGCTTGGATGTGTATGTAATGTTACAATATAATTATTTCCGATTATCACTTCATTAATTTTGTCCGTATACTTAATAGCCCTTTCATCAACACTGTCGGTTACCGACAGCAATTCCTTTCCGGTATTGCCGTCAATCCAGTACATATCTTCCAATTCAGTCCCGTTGCGGTGTATCAATGCTGCCTTTGCGCTGTTATATAAAGCTCTGTTGACATCTGCATTGTCCGTTAATTTATCGTATTTTTTTACGATATTCTCCGCTGTTAATATATGTCTTGTTTATAATTGTGTCTTTATTTCTGCCGTAACGTTGATATTCAATTGCCACATTATCACTCCCTATATTCATTATACCACCTTTTTTAAATTTGTCAAGCAATTTTCCCGAAAAATTTACCGGTGCGCTCGCAAACCTCCCCTTTTCATCATGCCAAGGATTAAACCTCACTTCATAATCCTTCACCGCAGCCCGCAGTTCTCTGTTCTCCCGCTCTGTCTCCCACAGTTTTATCAAAATCTTGTAATACTCAATTTTACAGCGGCAAACTTCCCCCTGTAAATCTATCTTCTCCCAGTCTGTCATATCTCCACCACCCTGAACACAAACCCGTCCCCCACAATCTCATTCTCCATA
>JAMOZU010000306.1 GCA_023667745.1 Ruminococcus sp. | reverse complement strand
CCGAAGCGGTTCGAGGTATCGAATGATTTTAGGATTTACGAGCCGGAGATGATAGTCTAACTGTTTCGGGCAGGAACGGGGTATGATATTGTGTGAAAATATAAGGGCTATCCCACACCCTCAACCGTATAATATCGGGAGGCGGAGTTATAAAAATCCCTCATTGAATTATGGGTATCTTCCGCCATAGACAGGAGAACTAATTTTTAATCCTTATGGCACAAAAAATTTAAATACTTTTGTAAATTGTCCGAGTAGGAAAAACACACGCTAATGAACCAAAATCGGTTTACGCACGCCGTGAACATGGGAATCATTTTTTGAAAAGTGCGGTATCTTCCCCCGCCTGCGGCGGGGGGAGATGCTGCGGCTTATAATGATATGCCCGAAAACAATTTTTTGAAAATCTGATTATTTTATGAAAATTGATTTTCCTGAGCCGTGAAAAAAAGTCCTTGCATTTTCCGGAAAGATGTGGTATAATATGTATAAATATCCCGAAGCCGAAAAAACGGCGGGTGATAAATAATAATCGGAGGAGATGCAAATGGAAAATTACCGCAGCAAAGAGATCGAATGTATGTCAAGGGAGGATATGAAAAAATTACAGGACGAGCGGCTTGCAAGGCAGGTAAAGCACGTTTACGAAAACGTCCCCTACTACAGGGACTTGATGGATAAAAAGGGCGTTAAGCCGGAGGACGTACAGTCGACGGAGGACTTATACAAACTGCCCTTCCTGACTAAAGACGACCTGCGGGAGGCATATCCATACGGGCTTCTGGCAAAGCCCTTGGCGGACTGTGTAAGAATACAGTCCACCAGCGGCACTACAGGGCGGCGTGTAGTGGCGTTCTACACCCAAAAGGACATCGACCTGTGGGAGGAATGCTGTGCCAGAGCTATCGTGGCGGCAGGCGGCACTGACGAGGACGTATGCCAGGTGTGCTACGGCTACGGGCTTTTTACGGGCGGTCCGGGGCTTAACGGCGGCTCTCACAAGGTAGGCTGCCTTACCCTGCCTATGTCTTCGGGCAACACCGAGCGGCAGATACAGTTTATGCGTGATCTGGGGTCGACTATCCTTTGCTGTACCCCCTCCTATGCCGCCTATATCGGCGAGACCCTGCGGGATATGGGCTTCACTCCCGATGACATCAAGCTCAAAGCGGGCATTTTCGGGGCTGAACCATGGACGGAGGAAATGCGCCGTGAAATTGAAAAGCTCCTGGGGATAAAGGCATACGACATTTACGGACTTACCGAAACAAGCGGTCCGGGCGTATCCTTCGAATGCAGCGAGCAGACGGGAATGCACATCAACGAGGATCACTTTATCCCCGAAATTATCGACCCTGAAACAGGCGAGGTACTGCCGGAGGGAGAAAAGGGCGAACTGGTGTTCACCAGTATCACCAAAGAGGCATTCCCTCTGCTGCGGTACAGAACAAGGGACATCTGCATTCTTTCCCGAAAAAAATGCTCCTGCGGCAGAACGCTCATAAAGATGACCAAGCCTATGGGCAGAAGCGACGATATGCTTATTATAAGGGGCGTGAATGTGTTCCCCTCACAGATAGAGACTGTGCTTATAGAAAAGGGCTACAGCCCCAACTATCAGATAGAGGTAGACAGGGTGAATAATTCGGACACTCTCGATATTAACGTGGAATCCCCGGAGGGTACGGATATTTCGGATATTCCCGCTATGGAAAAATCCCTGGCGGCGGCGATAAAAACAATGCTGGGCATAAGCCCGAAGGTTCACCTGCTGCCTCCCAAATCCATTGTCCGCAGTGAGGGCAAGGCGGTAAGAGTTATAGACAAGAGAAAGCTGCATGATTAAGGGCAGCGGCAGGCGAGAGTTAGGGAAGTACTGATTTAAGGTCTTTTCCCCGCCTATGGTGGGGAAAACACCGCCCAGCAAAGGAGAACAAACAAAATGAAAAAGATAATTGCAATTATAATCGCCATGGTAACAGCATTTACGATCACCGCCGCATTTTCCCCGAAAACATCGGCGGCGGCGGAGTGGATATACTATTCAAATAAAAACGATGTCAGCAGACCTTACAAGGTACGCAGCGACGGCACGGGACTTACACGTCTTAGCATGCAGAGCGCAGTTCACATGGAAGTTCTGGGGGACTGGGTCTACTACTGTAACCCCGCCCTTACAGGCGGCGCATTCCGCACCAAAACCGACGGTAGCGTTACCGAGCAGCTTATTGACGGCATGTACAACGACTGCTACGGCGTTTACCTCGATGAGGGGAACATCTATCTCCCCTACGTCTGCCATGCCGATTACAGCGATTCCGGGTTTATCGAAAGCAACATTGACATCTATACTTCCAAGGGACTTTCCGGCACTCAGTGCATAGACCGCAAAGCACCCGGCTATACGGGCAGCGTTGCCAAATTTATGGAAGTTTACGAAAACCGCCTTTACTACAAAAGCGCAGACGGCAACAGCTATCTTTGCTATGCCGTTGACGCAAGCGACCCCGCCCCCTATCCGGGAGCAAGCATCATATCCGTTCTGCCTCCGAAGGTGTCCGGAGAATTTTCGGGAATTTCCCCCGGCTATTCCACCACCGCTTATTTCGCCCGCAAGTACCTTGCATGGAAGCCTGTCAAAAATGCGGAGAAATACCGTGTTTACATAAAATCAGCAGGGAAATACAAGAAGGTGGGAGAAACCACCGATACACATATCACCCTTACCGTCCGCAGCAGTGCGCTTAACGGGGAATATATGGCGGCGGCGGTGAAAAACGGCAAAACTTACAAGACCTCCTTCATCACTCCAAACTATAATTTGGGAAACTCCCCTGCCAATATGTCAAACGGCGGCTTTGCGGCAGATGTTGACGGCGTTCACTATCTTTGCCTTTCCGACGGCATCTACACCGTCAACTCCTCCAACAACTCCAAAAAGAAAATAAGCGATATGAAAGCCTCATTCCTTAATTACAGCGGCGGCAAACTTTATTTTGCCTCGGGCTCCGATGTTTACCGTATGGAAACCGACGGCAGCGGACTATGGCGAATGACCTCCTATCGCACCGCCTGCGGTATTTACGACAGCAGACGGCTGGAAATATCCGCCCTTTCCGTCTCCGGCAGCAGCCTGTTTTTAAGTTTCAGAGACGTTTCCAAGTCTGAGTATCACACTCTTATTATGAACGCAGACGACTCCACCGCCAAGGAGATAGGCGGCAGGAAAGCGGGCAGCCCCGCATATGCGGCGGACATGATAAACTACCTTGGCAGCGACGGGCTTATCTACAGCATAAGCGACGAGATAGAATACAACATTACCGTCTCCCCCGTCAACTGCTTCACCACAGACGGAACAATACTCTATTACGGCGACAACAACGGCATTTATACCATGTCCCCCGACGGCACGGGCGTGAAAAAGATGTACAATTCCGGCTGTACGGCAATCGCCCT
>JAMOZU010000305.1 GCA_023667745.1 Ruminococcus sp. | reverse complement strand
GCCGCATTGTCAGCAGCGGCAGCAGTATCATCATTATGGTGAACACTCCCCCGAAAACATAGGACATATCCGTGGTCGCTCCCATAATATTAACATTCACAAAATAAAACCCGGAGATAACATAAAACACCGCCAAGAAAATATACGCCGTGGGCGACGTAAAGAAAGCCTTTATCTCCCTTTTGTAAATAGCTCCCATTATTCCTCATCTCCTTCGTTTTCATCATCGTCATCGCTTTGAACTGCGGCAGCCCTTTTGGTCTGCCCCACGATATCCGCCGCCAAAACGCCGCCGCTTACCTTTTCCAGCAACTCCCGCCGCATATCGTCGTCAACGGGCTTATCGGGCTTGTCCTTTTTCTTTATGGTAACATCGTCCCCCATGGTGATCTTAAGGAATATGTCTTCCAATGTCATAGCGTTGGACTTTAAGCCCAGAATACACCAGTTCCTGTCAGCCATTCTGCGGAACAGATCACGGCGGATATCCGACTTTTCCTCCGCCTCTATCTCGTAATCGTATACCCCCGGCTCACGCTCCATTTCCGCCGTAACTTTCTCCACACCGGGGATAGCCTTTACAGCCTTGATAATCTCTTCTCTCGGACCGTCTATCCTTGCTGTAAAGCTGCGTTCGCCCATGGTCATATTGGTAAGGTTTTCCGTGGTGTCGTCCGCCACGATAACGCCGCCGTTGATGATGACAATCCTGTCGCAGACCGCCTGTATCTCCGACAGTATATGGGAGGACAGTATCACCGTATGCTTTTTCCCCAGCCGCTTGATAAGGTTTCTTATATCCAGTATCTGCTTGGGGTCAAGCCCCACCGTCGGCTCGTCGAGGATAAGTATTTTGGGGTTGTTTATAAGAGCCTGCGCCATGCCCACACGCTGTTTGTAGCCTTTGGAAAGGTGCTTTATTACACGGTTGTAAACGTCTGTTATCTTCACCAGCTTACAGACATCTTCGATATGGGCTTGCCTCGGTATCTTGCATTTTTTCAGGTCATAGATAAAATTGAGATACTCCTTCACCGTCATATCGAGATACAGCGGAGGCTGCTCCGGCAGATAGCCTATATCCTTTTTCGCTCTAATCGGGTCGTCGAGAATGTCGATGCCGTTAATGAGAGCCTGACCGTCGGTAGCGGAGATATATCCCGTGAGAATATTCATGGTAGTGGACTTTCCCGCTCCGTTAGGTCCCAAAAAGCCCAGTATCTCGCCGTCGTTGACCGTAAACGACAAGTCGCTGACAGCCTTTTTGTTTCCGTAATGCTTTGTAAGGTTTCTGACCTCTATCATCTGAATTATCCGCCTTTCAGCAAAGCAGACCCGCCCGCAGGCAAGCCCGCCCAAGAATTACTTTTAAAGAAATACTAATTTAAGTTTAAGGTTTTCCCCTGCCGCAATGGGCATAACTGCCCTCATAAATGCACTCATTTATGCCCGGAAAAACACCGCCCGACGCAGGGATATGCAAAACTTGCAGAGTTATAGAAAAAGCGATTTTATCAGCACTTCCTTAAACATTTTACTCCGCCAATGTGAAAACCGTATGACAATATAAGGAATATTGCCGTTAAACTTTATGACAAGCCGAACCGCCAAACCGTCAGCCGCTCAGCTTTTCAATGGCAGCCTTTACCCTTTCAACGGTAACAGCCTTCCCCAGTACCGCCGCCAGCTCAATGCCGCCGCCGGGGGTAAGGGCTTTTCCGGAAAGAGCCGTCCGCAGAGGCCAGAGCATAAAGCCGTTCTTTACTCCCTGCCGTTCTATCTCCTCAAACACTGCCTTGTGAACGTTCTCCTCGTTCCATTCGGCAATTTCCTCCAGTACAGGCAGGAGGGTCTTCAAAGCCTCAAGAGATGTTTCCGGATTGGTCTTCATCTTCTTGTTAAAATAAAGGTCGTTGCTGTATTCGGGCATTCGGTCTATAAAATCCTCCTTTTCGGGCAGGTCGCAGAGAAGCTCCGTGCGGGGCTGAATGGCTTTTAAGAGAACGTCAAAGTCAATATCCTCCCGCTTGCAGCCCTGTTTTATATAAGGCATTGCCGCAGCCTTGAACTCCTCGAAGGGCAGGCGGCGCAGATGCTCGGCGTTTAACGCTGTCATCTTCACAATATCGAACACCGCCGGGGACTTGGAAATTCCGTTGACATCGAACTCCTCAATAAGCTCATCAAGGGAGAATATCTCCTTTTCCCCTTTGGGAGCCCAACCCAAAAGGGCGATATAATTGATAATGGCGGGGACATAAAAACCCTTTTCCACAAAGTCGCCGAAATAAGCGTCTCCGTCTCTTTTTGAGAGCTTGTGGGTCTGATCCCTCATAATATGCTCCACATGGATATATTGGGGAACGTCCCAGCCGAACGCCTCATACAGAAGGTTATACTTGGGCGTACTGGAGAGATACTCATTCCCTCTTACCACATGGGTTATCTTCATCAGATGGTCGTCTATGACGTTGGCAAAATTGTATGTGGGCATACCGTCCGCCTTTAAGATGATCTGATCGTCCAGAATGGTATTGTCAACGGTAATATCGCCGTAAAGCAGGTCGCTGAAGGTGGTAGACCCCTCCGTGGGCATTTTCTGCCGTATAACATAGGGCGTTCCCGCTTCAAGCAGACGTTTTACCTCCTCTTCGGGCAGGTCTCGGCAGTGGCGGTCGTAGGTCTGGTCGGAAAGTTTCGCCTCTTTCTGCGCCTTGTGAAGAGCGTCTATTCTCTCCTTGGTGCAGAAGCAATAGTAAGCCTTGCCCATGTCAACCAGTTTTTGGGCGTATTCCTTGTATATCCCCATTCTCTCCGACTGTATATAAGGGCCGTACTCCCCGCCCACATCGGGACCTTCGTCCCAATAAAGCCCGCAGGTTTTGAGAGTATCGTATATCTTATCCACAGCCCCCTCAACGTAACGTTCACGGTCTGTGTCCTCAATCCTTAAAATGAAATCCCCGCCGAATTTCTTGGCGATGATATATGCGTAGACCGCCGTCCGCAGGTTGCCTATGTGCATAAACCCCGTGGGACTGGGGGCGAACCTTGTTCTTATTTTGATGCTGTCCATTTTATCCATTTTATATCATTCCTTTTTTGAGCGGAGCAATGGGTGAATGCTCCGAATGTGCTTTTTTATACTCTGCTTTATCGGCGATTGTTACCTACAACGCCCTTGTTGTTTGCAACGTCATTGCTGCTTGCAACGTCATTGCTGCTTGCAACGTCATTGCTGCTTGCAACGTCATTGCTGGGCGGCGACGTGCTGTTCACGGCATACGCCGTGAACGCTACGCCGCACCGCCGCCCGATTAGTGACTTTGTTCAAATTTGTAACATACGATGTTATGCGTTATTTTGTCTTTTCATTTTTACGAATCGGGCGGCGGTTCTGAAATGCGTTCATTTGTTATACTATGTTAATGACAGACGGCTTACGCCGTTGGGGCTTTGCCCCAAACCCCACC
>JAMOZU010000304.1 GCA_023667745.1 Ruminococcus sp. | reverse complement strand
GTCAGGGTCGATGACCCCAAAAAATACTGTTGGGCTTTCAAATTCGATTCCTCCGTTCGGCAGGCTGATACCGGGTTTTACGCCGACGGTATCGGCCGTTAAAATAAAGGGCATTGAAAACGGTCGGAAGACGTTTTCAATGCCGTTTAACTTATATTATGCAAAAAGCCCGTTTTGTTGAGGGGAATTTTCAAAATCTTTCCAGAAAACTGCGGATATTTCCGTCAGTATCCTTATAGGAAATAATATCCGTAAGCCGCACGTTGTGAACACTGCGGAATATATTTTTTCCCACCTGGGGATTTTCCTTTGACAGCTCCTCTATCAGTTTTTTCACTTTCTGCCTTGCCCCCGGCTCGCTTTCGGAAAAGCGGCAGGCGCATTTTATAAATTCCAGCCCGTTTGCCTGCGCCCATCGGATAATATTTTCCTCCCGGATAAAATAAAGGGGACGAATTATCTCCAGTCCGGGGAAGTTTGCGCTGTGTACCCTGGGCATCATGGTCTGTACCTGTCCGCCGTAGAGCATGCTCATAAGGATGGTTTGTATAACGTCGTCGTAATGCTGACCCAGGGCTATTTTATTGCAGCCCAGCTCCTTTGCCCTTGCATAGAGATTTCCCCGCCTCATTTTTGCGCACATAAAGCAGGGGTTTCCCTTAAGGATGTCCGCAAATTCCAGAATATCTGCGGGATATATTTTCAGGGGGATATTGAGCCTGCGGGCGTTTTCCTTTACGGCAAGGGCGTTTTCTCTGCTGTAGCCGGGGTCTAGGGAGATAAATTCAAGGAAGATGTTTCCCTTTCGCCGTGCGTATTCTTCCATAAGCTTTGCCATAAGCATGGAATCCTTGCCGCCGGAAATGCACACGGCTATCTTATCGCCTGCCGAGATAAGACGGTATTCCTTAACTGCTTTGTTAAAGGGGGAAAGGAGGCTTCCGCTGAACTCTTTGCGCAGGCTGTTTTCGGCGGGAATAATATATGTGTTCATTGTGTATCGTCCTTTGTTTTATTGGGTTATGAAAATATTATAGCATATACCGGGTGAAATGTCAAATAGAACACGGCAGAAAGACTGTGAAAATAGGTACTTTACGAAAGCTCTCCGCTGTGCTGTCTGTCAGTTCCGACCGGCACTTAAAATTTAAGCGTATGTAACAGTTTTTTCTGTCGGGGCACTTGACAATCTCCTCGCCACATGCTATAATAACATCAGTATTTCTAAGGAAGTGACATACAGCCATGAGTATGAACATCTCCGATATCTACCGCCCCGTGACCGCCGCACCGTTCCGTGATTCGGACGGTTACAGGGAATACGCTCCCTGCAAGGAGCTTGCGCCTTATATCCGCTGTTTCTGGAGCGTTGAGGGCGGCGGGCAGCCCTCTCTTGTTATACCCGACACCTGCACCGACATTATTTTCGATGTACGGGGCAGTGCGGGAGGAACATACTGCGGTATCAACGATATGCCGACTCTCCCCTCTTTACACACGTCCCCTTCCCGTGAAATGCAGGAAAAACGTTCCTCTTTCGCAGTAAGATTTTACTGTCACACCGCCATGCTTTTTTCCGGCGGCAGCATGGGAGACACTCTCAACAGGTACATTCCCGCAGAGGAGCTTTTCGGCAGACTTTCAATGGAGCTTGCAAGCCGTATCGCAGAGGCAAAAGACACAGCGGAACGCATAAAAATTTCAGAACATCTCCTGCTGACATACCTTGACGGAAGCCGTGAAAATACGGCGTTCCTGAACGGTCTCTATTACATAATAACCGGCAGAGGCAGCGTAAAAGTAAGTGATATATCCGCATATACCGCCTACAGCAAACGTCAGCTGGAGCGGATATTCAAAAGCGCTGCGGGAGTTTCCCCGAAAACGCTGACCGAGCTTGTACGCTATCAGCTTCTATGGCAGGAGATACTTTCGGGGAAATACGTCCCCGGGGAGGCGGTGGGAAAATTCGGCTACTGCGACCAAGCCCATATGCTCAACGATTTCAAAAAGTTTCACGGCGTGTCTCCGGAAAAAGCGGTAAATTATGCCCGCAGTTTAAAATAGCCATTTTTAACAATGTGCAGCAATATGCTGCACAAGCGTTTTTTCAGCTTTTCTGCCGTGAGATTTCGGGAGATGTTTGCCGTGTTCCGCAAAATGTCGCATTTTTACAAGACTTTCCGTAAATTCAGTGATAGAATATTTTTATAGGATAAGTTTTTTCGGGAAACCCGCCAAAAGGTGAACCGAGAAAACATGTACATAAAAACAACCGGGAGGAATGTAAAAATGATACAATCAAGGTGCGGGATATTGTGCGGCAGCTGCGAATACAGGGAAAGTATGGGCTGCAAGGGCTGCGTAAACATCGGCGACCCCTTCTGGGGAAAATGCAGCGTAAAAACCTGCTGCGAGGACAAAAAACTGAAACACTGCGGACAGTGCAGCGACTTTGTATGCCAAACCCTTCACGATTTTGCCTACGACGGGCAGCAAGGCGACAACGGCAAGCGGCTTGAACAGTGCAGGCAATGGCTTGAAGAGGAAAAGCCGGTCAAATGCGATTGAGGAAAATCGGGAAAGCACCTGTTTAAAGTGTTTTCCCGAAAAAATTTTTCAGGGATATTGAAAAATTTTTCCGGATATGGTATAATTATTATATAAAATTTCTGGGAGGTTTACATATTATGGAAATGTTAAAGGGCAAAACCGCCGTTGTTACAGGCGGCACAAGAGGCATCGGCTTTGCGGTGGTCAGGAAGTTCCTGGAGAACGGCGCAAAGGTAATGCTTTTCGGCTCAAGGGCGGAGACTGTGGAAAAGGCTCTTGCCGAGCTTAAAGCGGAAAATCCCGCATGGGAAGTAGAGGGTGACTATCCCAATCTTAAAGACCCCGCTGCTGTGGAAGCGGCTGTAAACGCCGCCAAGGAAAAGTTCGGTAGCGTTGACATTCTGGTGAACAATGCGGGCATATCCGACAGCACGAAGATAGCCGATTACACAGCGGAGCAATTCTCAAAAGTGATGGATCTTAACGTTACCGCCATTTTCAATGCGGTAATGCCTGCGGTGAAGATAATGAAAGAGCAGGGCGGCGGCGTTATCATCAACACAAGCTCCATGGTGAGCCTCAGCGGTCAGCCCAGCGGTGTTGCCTATCCTGCCAGCAAGTGCGCTGTAAACGGGCTTACATGGAGCCTTGCAAGGGAGCTGGGGCCTTCGGGCATAAGGGTGAATGCCGTCGCTCCGGGTATCACGAAAACCGACATGGTAGCGGCACTTCCCGAACAGATGATACAGCCCCTTATCAATGCCATACCTCTGCGGAGAGTGGGCGAACCGGAGGACGTTGCCAATGCGTTCCTGTTCCTTGCCAGCGATATGGCAAGCTATGTCACCGGCGAGATATTAAGCGTTGACGGCGCAATGAGAAACTGATACAAATCCCTCATTGAATTATGGGACTTAAGCCGCCGCA
>JAMOZU010000303.1 GCA_023667745.1 Ruminococcus sp. | reverse complement strand
TGGCGGTCTCTTCCTTTTGGATAAGCGCCATATAATCCGTTCCCGTGTCCTTAACGCAGTCGTTCATTACCGAAAGGCGGGAGGCAATATACTGCTCGGCTGTAAAATATTCCGTCAGGAAAACAAAGTCCCGTCCGTTTTTGTTGTAAACAACTATCTTTTCTTCTTCGGCGGCTGAGGTGATGCTGTCTCCTATAACGCTCTCGTCAACGCCCAAAAAAGCCACCGCCGCATTGACCAGTTTATCCATAGGCAGACAGGTGTGACCGTTTCTTGCGTTTGTCTCCAATATATAGATTATCCCTGCGCTCACCCTGCCGTAGCTGTCGGGGGGTATCTCCATTTTCTGCGCCATCTGCTCGGCTTTTACAAAGTCAAGCTCCGCCATACAGAGAACATAGGGGTTCGCCTTTATCATCTCCACCGAAAACTGTCCCCACTTTTTCCATGCCGACACGGCTACAGACGGAGAGATACCGAACCCCGTCAGGAATATCATCAGCGTCCTTACCCCGAATATCCGCTGAAACTCCCTCGACACCTCTTCCGCTTTTTCGGCGGACATTCCCTTTACCTTTGCAAGCTCTCTCGGATTTTTTTCCATAACTTCCAGAGTATGCTCCCCGAACTCGTCCACCAGCCTGTTTGCCATGGTAGGACCTATGCCCTTTATCGCTCCCGACGAAAGATACTTTCTTATGGCGTTTACCGTGGCAGGCATTTTTCTTTCGCAGACCTCTCCCCGAAACTGTTCGCCGAATTTCGGGTGAGTAACGTATTTTCCCGTGACCCGCAGCTCTTCCCCCTCGTCAATGCTCCCAAGCTCTCCAACTACCGTAACAGGCTTTCCGCCCGTGTCAAGCTCCAGCACGATATAGCCGTTCTGCTCATTGCAGAACAAGACCGAGTCCACAACGCCCTCTATTTTTATCAGCTCGTTTTCCGCCATTTTTCTTCTCCTCGGTTCCCTATGTTGGGCGGTGTTTTCCTCACTACAAGATGTGGAAAACACCTTAAATCAGGATTCCCTTAAATTATCGGACTTGCCGCATTTTTCCAGTATCATTTTCCCGAAAGCGGCAGGCTCGCCGCAAATGTTCCTGCCGATTATTTCACTGTCACCCAAAACTCTGCGGCATATCTCCATTGCTTCATCGTCCGCTCCCATGTCCGCTATCAGCAGCTTGCCTCCCGCCGCAGCCGCTTCACGGAGTATCAGCTCCGTGTTATCCGTCCCCTTTTTCAGCGGAACTATCACCAGATACCCCTGCCCCTTTTCCTCCTTTTTCAAAGCATCCCATAAAGCCAACGCCGCCAGTGCCGCAAATATTACCGCTGTTACCGCCAGTAGCATAAATATACACCTGCCCTTCCGGAGTATTATATGCGTGTGCAGCGGGAAAGGTGCTGTTGGAGGTAAGAAGCAGGAAGCGGGGGCAGGAATTGTTTTGCTTTATTTTTTTACGCCTGTTTTCTTATAACAGAGCCTTTGGGAAATATTTTTCCCGTGCTGTTTTCCATGGAAAATCTCATAGCCGCATGGCAGGTATTTTCTATTGTCTCTCCCTCATCATTGAGCATATTTTCGGCAGTCGTCCTGACGGCGGGGGACAGGGGAGCGAGTATCTCCACATCATCTCCCGCAAAGAACCTGTTCCGCTGCTCCGCATATATCCGCTCTTTTGTACAATCTGTCACAACGGCGCATACGTCCCATTCCCTGATATATCCGCCGTTGTCATAGGTTTGTACCACAGCCTCTGGGTCGGCAGGGGAGGTAAAATAAAATCCCGTGCAGTAATCCCTGTGGCTCACCTTGAAAACTTCTTCACGAATAATATGGGGGAGACTGTAATTATCCGGATTATTTTTCAGGAAATCCACCGCCTGCCTGTAAGCATTTGTCACCACCGCCACATAATAAGCGGATTTTGCCCTGCCCTCGATCTTAAAGGAAGTGACTCCCGCCTCCGATAATTTGTCAAGGTGATCTATCATGCACATATCTTTTGCATTAAGGATATATGCTCCGTCCCCGTCCTCGCCTATGGGGAAATATTCGCCCGGACGGGTCTCTTCCATAAGGCTGTACTTCCACCTGCAAGGCTGGGCGCACTGCCCCCTGTTTGGGTCGCGTCCGGTAAGATACTGGCTTAACAGGCATCTCCCCGAAAAGGAAACGCACATCGCCCCGTGAACGAACGCTTCAAGCTCCAGTTCTTTCGGGGTCTTTTCTCTTATCTCCCGAATTTCCTCCAAGCTAAGCTCCCTTGCCAATACAACTCTGCATGCTCCCATATTGTAAAGCTGCTCCGCCGCAGCAAAGTTTACGATACCCGTTTGAGTTGACATGTGAACAGGCAGCCGTGGAGCGTATTTTTTTGCAAGTCCCAGCAGCCCCATATCCGCTATGATAACAGCGTCAACGCCGCATTCGTCCGCTTTTTTTATAAAACTCTCAAACTTCGCTATCTCGCTGTTCCTCGGCAGGGTGTTGCAGGCAAGGTGAACTTTAACGCCCTTTTCGTGAGCAAACCTCACAGCCTCTCCCAAAGCGTTCTCATGGAAATTTTTGGGAGCCGCCCTCATGCCGAACATGTCCCCCGCCAGATAAACAGCGTCCGCCCCGAACATTACCGCCGCCTCAAGCCGTTCACGGTCTCCCGCAGGGGAAAGCACTTCCAAATTACCGCCGTTCATATATCGTAACCTCTTAACTTAATTGTTACCTTAGCCCCGCCGTTACCAGATTGCGTTCATGCTGCGCCAGAGTCTCGGCAAAGTAAAATTCGCCGGTATCAAGGTTTGAACAAAAGAAATAATAATCCGATTCTCCGGGATAAAGCACCGCCTCTATTGCGTCCAGTCCGGGGCTGCATATAGGTCCGGGAGGCAGCCCGCTGCCCTTGTATGTATCGTAAGCATCGCAGATGGACTGGGAATATACTTCCAGTCCCGCCGCCACCACGTCCCTTGCATAGCCGGAGGTGGGGTCGGACTGCAAAAGGGGAAAGGTCTCCGGGTCGTTTAGTCTGTTATGGAAAACCGACGCAACCATTTTCATATCCCTTGGCTTTGACGCCTCTTTCTGAACAATGGAAGCCAGAGTCATAACCTCTTCCAGCGTCATATCCATATCTTCCATTCGCCCGTAATAATCGGGGGTCACCCTGTAGTCAAAGTTTCTGAACACTTTTTTTACCACGTTCAGCGGATCTTCCTCCAGATAAAATTCATAGGTGTCCGGGAAAAAATACCCCTCCATTTTGTAATATTTCTTTGCGCTGCTTTTTACCCTGCTTTCAAAATTAAAGCCGAACTCTGCGGAGTTTATGGTTCTTATAAATTCGTCCGCCTTGCAAACTCCCGCCTCTTCCAGTTTTGCCGCAGCGTCGTCAAGCCTTATCCCCTCCGGGAACGTCAGCGTAACGAACTCCCTCGGATTGAGAGCCTCCTGCTGCAATTCCTCGATAAGGTCGCCGTAGGTCA
>JAMOZU010000302.1 GCA_023667745.1 Ruminococcus sp. | reverse complement strand
CGCACCGTGAACTTCGTTCGCACCGTGAACTTCGTTCGCACCGTGAACTTCGTTCGCACCGTGAACTTCGTTCGCACCGTGAACTTCGTTCGCACCGTGAACTTCGTTCACATGAGAGGCTAGAAGCAAGAGTTGTCGATTCTTGCCCTGCCGGCATGTTTCTTGCCATCGCCGTATTTTTTTATTGACAGGCGTTTCCTCCGGTATAAATGCCCGGAGGAAACGCATTGTTCCAACGCTTCATCAGTTCATCACGATTATCCTTAACGGTTCTTCTTCCGTGCCTCTGGAGGCGGTGTACTGGAAAGAGGTTGAGCCGTCGGGGTTGTAGACGGGGGTGCGGGTGATGTTTATGCGGGTGCTTCTGTCGGGGGAGTTGCTGTCGTATGCGTCAAGAACGTATTTGTCCGGCTCGTTGGCGTCCCTTATGATCCTTACCGCATTCATAGCCGAGCCGCCGTAGGTGATAACTGCGGGGCTTCCCGTGGAAAGCTCGGAGAAAAGCGAATCAAACGCCTCGTCCCCCTTATAGCCGAAATCATAGATACGGCAGCGGCTGCTTTGGGGAATCGAATTGTACCAGCGGAGCATATTCATTATCTGAACATCGTCCCCCGTGCAAAGGCTGCTGTCGATAAGCACGCACTCGTACTCGGTAAAGGGCTTTACCCTGTTGAATGTGATGGTCCTGATAAACTGCACAAATCCGCTTTCCTCCGGCAGGTCGAAAGAGCATGGGGCTGTTGTTACCTTAAGTCCTGCGCTGTCGAGGAAATCTCTGGTGTCGTCCGTATAGCGGAGCAGACCGCCCTTTATGCTGCGGTAGTTCCATTTGTCCTTGCGGGCGTTATAGTCGTTATAGGCTTTGAGAATGCCTATCTCAACGCTTTTAAGGTCAAGCCGCCCATCGGTGAAGCCCTCTATTGCGCTTATGTCATATCCCGGAACTTCCTTGCCGTCGGAAGTGGTATAAGCGGCGGCAGAGGAGGCAAGCTCGCCTCTGTAGTATGCCCTGATAAGCCCGGAAATTCCCACGTCCGTGCCGTTGGGAGCAAAATCCGAGCGGAAGTTTGCGTAACCCAGTCCGTCCTTTACCACGTTAAAGCCCGAATCCGCCACGATATAGCCTTTCCTGCCTGTTTCCTCCTCGATGGTCACCTGATTGTAGCTCATAAAGCTGCTTATTTTGTCGTATATATTCTCCAGAGCGTCCGCATTGGATGCTTGGAAAAACTGCCCTTTTGTCTGCTCGGCAATATCGTAAAGATAGCCTGCGTCGATATATTTTCCGAGACCTATGGTAAATATTGTAACTCCCGCATTCTGCGCCGCCTCTATTGCCGCCGCTTCCTTTGCGGCGTTGTAATTGGAGGGAACGCCGTCGGTCAGGAGAATGATATAATTGCGGTCATATCCTCCGGAGCTGCCGAACTCGCTTACGGCATTGGTGATAGCTCCCGCAATTTCCGTCCCGGTAAAGACCTGATTTTTATTCCGCACATCGGAAATTTTCTTTTTAACGTTGTCAAGGTCGGAGGAAATGGGGACTATATTGTTATAGCCGCCGGAAAATTCCCCTGCACCGTATTTAACATCGTCTCCCAGCATATCTATAAGGTTCACCGCAAAGTCAAGTCGTTTGAACTCCACGTCGTTTTCCTCCGACCCTGCGCACAGCTCCTCCGGGTACATGGAGCCGGAGTTGTCGATAAGGAAGAATATCTTCTTTTCCCCCGTCCTCATAAGGACAGCTCTGTCGAAGAGAGCGTAAATGCCGTTTTCGGACACGTCTGCGGTGATGAAGTCATTTTCGGCGTTAAGCTGCCCGGAGATCATCTCGAAGGCAAGTTTGTCCGGGTCGAAGCGGACTATGGTAAGAGCGTTTTCGGCAATGTTCCTTGCTTTAAGCTCTTGTTCTTTGTAGGTGAAGGTTATCTCGCAGCTGTCGAACTTCTTGTTGGAGTAAAGCTCATACGCCTCGCCCACTATTCCCGGAGAACCCTGTATACTGTTGTTCTCCAGTTTTTCAAGGGAAATGTACGCCGTTTTGGGGACGTTCTTTATGCGGGCAAGCACCTGATTGTCTCCTATATTTGCGTCCCTAAGCACGGCATTGTCGGGGGTGTCGCCGTCGCTGGAAGATTTTAACGGATCAAGCCCCGCCCTTACCTCCGCTCCGTCCTCAACGCCGTCTCCGTCGCTGTCCGGGTTCAAGGGGTCTGTTCCGGAAACGTTTATCTCGTAATCGTCGGTAAGTCCGTCCTTGTCGCTGTCGGCAAGACCCTCGGAAAGCCCTTTATCGGCTTTTTCGCTTAACGTATAGGGACTCGACGAGGGAACATCGTATTCTATGCTCGAATCGGTCACCAGCTTGCTCTGCCCCGTAAGACGTGCGTCAAGCTGCTCAAAAAGAGCGTCGTTCACAGTGCCTATGTAGATGAACGCACCCACATAGCACACTGCAGCCACCAGCAGCAACACGGCAATAAACCGCCCTGCCGCCATAGACATGAGTGTATTGTTGAAACTTGAAAAAGGACTGCGCCTCTTTACGGGTTTGCTCCCGTGGGAGACAGCCCCGGAGACCGTCTGGGCATTGTCCGAATTATCGGCGGGAGCATCTGCCTTGACCGCCGCCGAACTGTTCACAGCCTTGGCGTTGGCAGTGCGTTTTTTCGCCTGCGCTGCCTTTTCCAGCATTTCGTTTTCCTTTTGCCTTTGCTCGTCCAGCTTGCGGCGGTTGTATTCGTCCTCTTTGAGCTTTTTGCTCCGGGCGTTGTTCAGGTCTCTGTCAAGAGCGTCTTCCGCCGCCTCACGCCTTTTCCGCTCTTCTTCGGTAATAGGCGGACCGGAGGTTTTGGAAGGCGTTGCCGCCGCTGCCGAAGCGGAAGATTTTCCCGAATTGTCAGCCTTGGAATCCTCGGAGGACTTGGGGGATTCGTCAACCCTGTCAGCCTTTCGATCCTCGGAAGACTTTTCGGAAACCTTTTGGGAAGCGGCTTTCTCCTCTCCGGACTTTGCCGTTTTCTCCCCCTCCGAAGACTTAGCGGACTTATCCTCCGCTTTGCCGTCATTCTGCTCGTCCATTTCCTCCGTCTGCTGGGCAAACGCCAGCATTTCGCCCAGGCTCATGCCCTCGGACTCCTCTTCGGGAGCTGTATCGTTCAGTTCCTTTTTGGGTTCGGTATTTTCGATGTTATTGTTTTTGCTCAATTTGATTCACTTCCATATCCAATCTTTCGGGTAATGTCAAGGGGATAAGCGCACCGCAAATATGGCATTCCGCAATAATTTAAAGCATACAATTTTCCCCGACAAGAAGCACTATACAAGAAGCACTATATATATTATATCTTATTTTCCTATGGTCTGTCAATGTTTTATATGAAATTTTATAAAAAATTATTGTGAATTTTTTGCTATTAGTGGCTAGAGGTTAGGTCTTGTTTGAAAAATAAATCCAATTGTGCTAAATCAACAAAATTGAAATA
>JAMOZU010000301.1 GCA_023667745.1 Ruminococcus sp. | reverse complement strand
CAAGATGAGGGGTGCGTTCGCCCATAAGATAGGGCAGATACAGCAGCCTGTCAGCTCCGATGGGAACGGTCTCCGCCTGTTTATCCATGAGATAGTATTCATCAACGCCCATATATTTGGCAGTCTCCTTTTCCGCATTGCAGAAATTATCCCTGAACCATTTAAGGGACAGCCCCGCACCTTGGGTGACCCCCATAATATGCCACGCACCCGGAACAGCCGAACAGCAGGTATGTACCCGTCCCTTGGGGTCGACAGAAACGCTTGACGTATGCGCAAAGACCACACCGGAAGTGCCGATGGTGGTAAACGCTCTGCCGTCTTTTACAACGCCCGTCCCCACAGCGGCGGCGGCATTGTCTCCTGCGCCTCCCACTACTATAGTCCCCGCTTTTAGCCCCGTTACTGCGGTGGCTTGCTCTGTTATCCTGCCCGTAACCTCGCAGGATTCGTAAACTTTTGCCAGCAGGGACATATCTATCCCCAGCTTATCGCATATCTCTTTGCTCCAGCAGCGATTGGGAACGTCCAGCAGCTGCATTCCCGAAGCGTCGGAAACCTCCGTTGCATACTCGCCCGTCAGCATAAAGCGGATATAATCCTTGGGCAGCAGGATATGGCGGCATTTCGCAAAGTTTTCCGGCTCGTTGTTTTTCACCCAAAGAATTTTGGCGGCGGTCCAACCGGTAAGGGCGGGATTGGCTGTTATCTCGATAAGCCGCTCCCTGCCTATTTTTTCGTTCATTTCCTCCACTTCCCGCTCCGTCCGCTGGTCGCACCATATTATGGAACGGCGGATAACGCTGTTGTTTTCGTCCAGCATAACAAGCCCGTGCATCTGCCCGGAAATACCCACGCCCGCTATATCCTCCGGGGAAACGCCGCTGTTTTCGATAACGTATTTCACCGTCCCCACAGCCGCATTGTACCAGTCTGCCGGGTCTTGCTCGGCATAGCCGTTTTTGGGCTGATACAGGGGATACTCGATAGTCTTGGAAGCTATAACCTTGCCCTCCTCGTCAAAAAGCACGGTTTTTGTGCCGCTTGTACCCAAGTCAACTCCTATTGCATATCGCATAAAAATTCTCCTTTTATTGTATTTATATTAAATGGCATTTCCTTGATGATGATCAATTCGCAAGAGACTATGAAAGTTCGGTATCGAAAACCATTTTCCTGCATTTGCCGCAGAAAAACGCCTCTATCTCAAAAACCGCCAAGGAATATTTCACAGCAGTCAGCTTCCCCTTGTCTCCGAGCTTATCCGTGAAAGCCGCCTTTTTTTCGCCTTCTTTAAAGTAAACGCCGCTTCTTCCGTCTCCGGAAATAACGCCCTTCCGCATATCGCCGCCGCAGAACGGACAGGTCATGCCATCACGCACTTTCGGTTATTTTTCTGCGGTAAAAAACAGTCTGGGAAATTTGAAAATTATCTCACCGCAGTCAAGGACGGGATATTCCTCGTTTATGCGTTCAAGTATCTCTCCTTCAAATTCCGCTGCTTCCCTTTTGTCAAGGCGGTCAAGATAGGGGCGAAGACCCGTACCCTTGTACCATTCCATAATATCCGAATGCGACCTCATACGATGAAAATATACAGTCTGCCACATGGAAAAATTTTCCGAAATTTCCGCAAGTATACCGTAATATTCCTCAGGGGAAAGGGTGTGGAATATCCGTGTGCCGGAAAGTGTGCTTTGCCATTTTTCCGAATTTACCCTTTCGGATATTATTCTGTGTATAGGTTCGCTGAAATTCATAGGTACTTGTACCGCCATTACGCCGCCCTCATTGAGCAGACCGTACATTTCCCGAAGCAGCTTATTATGGTCGGGTATCCACTGAATGCAGGCATTTGAAAAAACAATGTCAAATTTTTCCCCTATTGCGGAAAGTTCCTTTGAAGCGTCGCAAAGGGAAAAACTTATATCGGGGTGATTTTTACTTGCGGTTTTTATCATTTCCTCCGAATTGTCGATGCCGGTTATTTTTGCCTTAGGGTAGCGTTTGCGCAGCATCTTAGTGCTGTTGCCCGGACCGCAGCCTATATCTATGACCCTTTTCGGCTCGGATAGTTTTATCCTGTTTATAAGGTCGGCAGAGGGCTGAGTGCGTTCCTTTCGGAATTTTAAGTACTGCCCGGGATCCCAGCTCATATTCGTTAATAAATCCTTCATAAAAATCGTTCCCTATAAGCAGAGGATAGAAAAAATCTATCCTCCGCAGCAGTGATCATTCTTAATACATTACAGGCTGAACATAATATTGTTGAGAATGCTCTCCAACATTTCCTGCCTGCCGCTGGAAAGGGAGGCTGTGACCTCGCCCTTTTCGAGAGCGTATTTTTCAAGGTCAGCCATGGTAGCCTTGCCGCTGATGATGTCCGCACCTATGCCGCTGTTCCATGAAGAGTAGCGGTCGGCAACGAACTTGTCTATCCTGCCGTCGGAAATGAGCTTGTCGGCAATGCGCAGACCCAAAGCGAATGTATCCATTCCCGCAATGTAGCTGTAGAAAATATCTTCGGGAGTGTAAGAGCCTCTGCGGGCTTTGGAGTCGAAGTTAAGTCCGCCGTTGGTAAATCCGCCGGCTTTAAGTACCTCATACATACAAAGAGCAGCGTCATAGATATTGGTGGGGAACTGGTCGGTGTCCCAGCCCAAGAGCATATCGCCCTGATTTGCGTCGATAGAGCCGAACACGCCATTGTCCCTTGCCACACGCAGCTCATGCTGGAAGGTGTGCTGTGCGAGAGTAGCATGGTTTGCCTCTATGTTCATTTTAAAGTCCTTTTCAAGACCGTACTTGCGCAGGAAGCCGAGGACTGTAGCCGTATCGAAATCATACTGGTGCTTTGTGGGTTCCTTGGGCTTTGGCTCGATGTAGAAATCGCCCGTGTAGCCGATGGAACGGGCATAGTCCACGGTCATTCTCATAAGCCTTGCCATATTGTCCTGCTCCAAAGCCATATTTGTGTTCAGCAGAGTCTCATAGCCCTCTCTGCCGCCCCAGAAAACATAGCCCTTGCCGCCCAGTTTCACGGTAGCCTCAACCGCTTTCTTTATCTGCGCCGCCGCATATGCGAAAACGTCAGCCGAGGGAGACGTACCTGCGCCGTGCATATAACGGGGGTGGTCGAAGCACTTTGCCGTACCCCAAAGGAGCTTTTTGGAGGGATTTGCCTTCATCATTTGATCAACATAGTCCACTATCTCGTCAAATTTTGCGTTGGTCTCGGCAAGGCTGCCGTATTCGGGGGAAAGGTCTCTGTCATGCCAGCAGAAATAGTCTATAGACAGTTTATCCATTATCTCGAAAGCGGCGTTTACCTTAGCCTTAGCCCTTGCCTCGGGGGCTTGCTCGCCCCAAGTCTTGTCGGCAGTTCCCACGCCGAACATATCCGTACCGTCGCCGCCCATGGTGTGCCACCAGGAGAGGGCGAATTTCAGCTGCTCCCTCATAGGTTTGCCCGCAACCGTCTCATCGGGGTTATAATA
>JAMOZU010000300.1 GCA_023667745.1 Ruminococcus sp. | reverse complement strand
GTATTACACCCTTTTTGTTTTACGATTTTATTATACCATAAATTAACGTAACAGTCAAGAAAAATTTAAAAAATATTCATCATCTTTCCTGAATTTTCCTGTATAAATATTTGTTATTGTAAATCTATGAACTGTCAAACGGTATACCCGACAGTGATACATTCAGACGAGTTTTTGAAAAACTTGATCCGTCTGAACATGACTGACAAACCGGGTGTCGGCGGAAAGAGCAAGGCGAGGAACAGTTGCAATAGACGGGAAATTCAGCCGTTTGGATCTCAGGATACAGATGGATGGTAAAACGGTAAACGTGGAAATGCAGGTGAATTTTCAGAGGAATTTCTGCGACAGGGCTGTCTTCTACCGGGCAAAGCTCTTTACGGGCGAACTGAAAAACGGCGGTGAATACGGCGACCTGAAAGAGACCGTCACCATAAACATACTTGATTTTAACCTTTTCGACCCGAAAAAATACCCCGAACTTCACCATAACTATAAGCTCCTGGAGACAACAAGCCACGAGCCTCTCACCGACAAATGCTCGATACATTTCTTTGAGATGAAAAAGCTGAGAGACCGTTTTGATACAAATAACCGCATGGAGCTGTGGCTTCGTCTGATACGTGCGGAGACCGAGGAGGAATTGGATATGTTACAGCAGACAAACGTACCCGAAATACAAAAGGCAGTGGGGATAGTCCACAAAATGAGTTCGGACGAAAAGGTCAGGGAGCTTGCCCGCATTCGTGAAAAGGCTCTTTTTGACGAAACGTCTGTCACCCTATGCTCACAGGTTCTTCCGGATTCTGAACGCCTGTGAAGCGTTTCCTGCCGGTAAATATCAGCGCAAAAGATACGCTCCCCACTCTTCCGCTGTACATCAGCAGTATAAGCAGCAGCTTTGAAAAGGGCAACAGATCCCTTGTTATGCCTGCGGTCATGCCGACGGTGTTTACGGCAGAAAAGGTCTCTGTCACAACGTCTATGGGGGCAAGTTCCGGCTGGGCGGCACAGATACCCAGAACGCCTGCCGCCGCCAGTATGAGATTTACCGTAACTACCGTTACCGCCCGTCTCGGCGCGTCTTCCTCCAGCCGCCGTCCGAATACGTTCACGTCGTCGTTTCCCCGCATGCTTGCCGCCGCAGTAAGAAGCAGTACCGCAAGAGTAACCGTTTTTATCCCCCCTGCCGTTGAGCCGGGACTGCCGCCTATTAGCATATAGAGCACGGTAAGAACCTTTGATGCGGGACTCATGGCGGCTGTGTCAACGGTGTTGAAGCCTGCCGTTCTGGGAGTGACAGAGGCAAAAAGAGCCGCTGTCAGCTGCTGCCAAAGAGGCATATCCTTAAAGGTATACTCCTGCTCGAAGAGGAAAAAAAGCCCCGTCCCCGCAGCCGTCAGCAGCAGGGTAACAGTAAGGGCTATCTTGCTGTGGAGCTTATAGGCGGAAAATCTGAACTTGTGCTTTAAAACGTCCTCCCACACGGTAAAGCCTATTCCGCCCGCCAGTATCAGGCAGCAGATAACAAGGTTTATCATCACATCGTCCGCAAAGGGCATAAGGGAGGAGTATTCGCCGTATCTTCCGTTAAGGTCAAAGCCGCCGTTGCAGAAAGCGGATATTGATAAAAACAGGCTGTTGCCTATTCCCGCCGCAATGCCCATTTTCGGGATAAGACGGAATGACAGAAGCACTGCCCCTATCCCCTCGATAATGAACGTCCCCGAAACTATCCGCCGCACCAGCCTTACTATGCCGCCTATCTGCATATTGTTTACGCTGTCCTGAAGAACGCTGCGCTCTTTAAGCCCTATTCTGCGCCCTGTCAGGAGACCTGCCAAAGATATGACCGTCATAAACCCCAGCCCGCCTATCTGTATAAGGGTGATTATAACTATCTGCCCGAACAGCGACCATTGGGTATATGTATCCGCCGCCGCAAGTCCCGTAACGCAGGAAGCGGACACTGCCGTAAAGAGCGTATCAAGCAGGCTCAAAGGCTTGTCCTTTGAAGCGATGGGGAGCTTTAAAAGCAGCGTCCCCGCCAGTATGACCGCAAGATATCCCAAGGCGATTATTTTCGCCGAGGAGATTTTTTTTATTTTTTCAAGAAACGTTTCCCACAGTTCGCCGAAACTTTTTTTATCCTTATTTTTCATGAGTGTTCCCTCCATAGTAATTTTATTGTACCACTTTTTGGGGGCAATTGCAATAGGGAAGCGGGGATTTTTTAACGGGAGCATCGGTTTGCATAGAAAAAGCTGTACGAGTGTGCTGTTTATCCGTCTGATTGTTTTGATTTTAAAATTCACAAAAATTTAACATTTGAACTGCAAGACTTTATCCGAAAAATGCTACAGTATATACAGACATCTGTTAAAGAATGGTGGGATATTATGGAGGACGGCGAAATAATCGGGCTTTATTTTGAACGCTCGGAAACTGTCCTGACGGAGACTTCGGCAAAATACGGCGGCATTATCAGGGCATGCATCAAAAATATCTTAGCGGACAGGGAGGACGCCGCCGAATGCGAAAACGATACATACATGGGCGCATGGACTTCCATTCCCCCGGCTTGTCCGGAGAATCTGCGGGCATATCTGCTGAAAATCGCCCGCAACGCCGCCATTAACCGATACCGAAAGCTCACCGCCCAAAAGCGGGGGAGAAATGCTTGCGTTTCCTTTGAGGAACTGGCGGGGTGCATTTGCTGTGATGATGAAACAAGGCGGTATGAAACGAATGAACTGCGGGAGCTTATCAACGGCTTTCTGGAGACCTTAAATCCCGAAATGCGGCGAGTCTTCCTGCTGCGGTACTGGTACTGCGCTTCGGTAAAGGAGACAGCCGCCTGCTGCGGCATGAGTATCAGCAAGACCGAATCCATGCTGTTCCGGGCAAGAAACAAAATGAAAAAATTTTTAAGTGAAAGGGGCGTTGAGGTATGAACAGGGAAGAGCTTTCAAGAATGCTTGACTCGGTAGAGGACAGGTTTATAGAAGAGGCTTTGGAAGACTTTGGGAACGGTCATTCGACCATTGCTGCTCCCATAAAAAGGCATGGCATGACGGCGGCTGTCTGTGCGGCGGCAACGGTACTTGTTACGGCTCTTGCAATATTAATAAGACCCGCCGACATAGCCGTCGACGAAAGGCAGGGAGCGGTGACCGACAATGTTACCGTGACAGACAACGTTACCGTTACGGATATTATCGAGGACGAACCGGGGTCACCCCTTCCTTTTGGGGAGCTTTTCGGCTATCCCGCCGACCTTGCCGTGGGGGATTTTACCGAATATTCCCCCGGAGATACGTTCTGTAACTACACCGGCGAAAACGCCGCCGGTTACCTGCCGGGCAAAATTGCCGATTGGGCGAAAGAGCGGTTTGAGGTACAGGCGGCGGCTGTGTTCGGCAGGGGAAATGACAATGGAGGATATGCTCAATTTGCCCAATTTACCTTTTCTTCCGAAAATTACAGGACTCTCTGCACCGTTGCCCTGTCCGAAAAGGATAATTCCGCCTACGGCTTTG
>JAMOZU010000002.1:26736-36802 GCA_023667745.1 Ruminococcus sp. | reverse complement strand
ACCGATCAAATAACTTTTCTGTATTCTTGCCGCTTTACAAATGGCTTTGTTTGGCTGTCTTTCCCCCCCGTAGGCGGGGAAAGACCTTAAATCGGTGTTTCCTTAGTTTTTTCCGAGGCATATTGGCCCATTGCAGACGGATTATCAAAGGTTCTTTTGCATTGAGATAAAAATTTTACATTTTTTCAATAATATATCTATGGATATTTTTATTGCACTGTGGTATAATATTTATGTTAGGCGGTGATTTCCCCGCCTGCGGCGGGGAAAATCACCTTAAACCGACAGTCACTCTAACCCGGTAACGTCCACCAGCATAAATGCCGAACGATCGGTCATTACATAGACCGCATATTCTCCGCATATGGAAGGCTTTACTATTTTTGTGTTGGTTATTCCTCCCGTATACACGGTTACGGCGGCTGTATTTTCGGCGTCAACGCCCATCTCTTCAAAATTTTTCAGGGGAATGTAAACGCAGATGTCCCCAGATTCCGAGCCGCTTTTGAGATAATAGCATTTGCCCAAGGGCTTTGAGAGCCATGCCTTGTCCTTGACATATTTCCCGAATGTATCGCTGTCATATTCGCAGATTTCCTCATTCCGGGAATCAAGCCTTGCATAGCCCTCGGCAAAGGACAGGCTTGAATTTGCCGGGAAACAGCAGTAGGCGCAGTTCTCGCCGTCGTTAAGGCAGAGGGTTTGGGGCTTGTCCGTTTCGTCGGTGATGAAAGAGGTTATATAGGGGGCATACAGCTCATACCAAGTGTTTTGGCTTGTGCTTCTGAATTTTTGGGAATTGGTATGATCGGCAAATTCCTCTAAAATTTCCGGGCTGTTCCAGAAGGTGAATATATAATACAGATCATCATTCCCTTTAAGGCTTTCCAAAAGCTCGGTCACGGCGGGGGTGTTGAGAGCGTTCAAATCGGCGTTGTCGGGAATGCAGGCTTCAATGACCCCGGTGATATTTTGAAGGATACAGTCAAGGTTATTGCCGTTGTAAAGAAGGTCAAGAGGCAGGTCTCCGTCAAGGGACATACGCAGATATATGCTTTCGTTGAAAGCCGACTTTATCTTTTCCCGGACAGCCTCCTCAATATCGGGCTGCTGATAATCGTCGGTGCAGGTAAGGCTTTGCGGTAATTTAAATATGCCGCTGTCAAGCAGGTCTGCCCGAACATACACGGTAAATTCCCTTTCCCTTTGGTCTTTCATGGTGTAATCGGCGCAGATATATCCGGGAGCATCAAAGCCACGGTCATAGCGATCACGGTTAATTTCGCTTTCGGAGACTGTTTCCGGTTCAATGCCGTATTTGCGGTAAACATATGCCAAAGCATACCGGGAAAGGCTTTCGGAAAAAGCCCGATACTGCGCTTCCTCCCGCAGATATGTCAGCCGCTTTGTCAGGGTAAAAGAAAGAATGAGAACGGCAATTGCCGCAAAGATGACTATGGGGACGACAGAGCCGCTTTTTTCTTTTTCTTTCATTTTTATTTCCTCCCGCCGGAAGCAAGTACGCCCATATTAACGTCAATGACGGGTCTTACGGGCTGAATGAGAGCGTCTTCAAATTGGCATTTCCACTGAACGCTCGGAGTGAACACGCCGTTTTCCATGCCGTCCACTGTTTCGCCGCTGTTTATGGGGCAGTTGCGGGAATAGATGTAAGAAAGGAAATTATAGGCGTGGTTCACGATATGGTCGGGGTCTGCTCCGTGGAAATGATACTGTAAGTCGGGCAGTCCCAGAACGCTCATGCCGAGAGTATCCACCATCATATCCTCCGTCCCTTGGATATTGAAGAAGCGGACATTTACGGCGTTATAGACGAACCTGCTTTCCCGTGGGATATTACGGCTTAAATAATCCTTTCTGCCGAACATCTTCCCGGACGACTCGAACATGACAGCCCTGCACTGGGGGTACATTTCAAGGAGAGCTTCGGTAAAGTCCATGAGCATATCCGCCCGCTCCTTATACCGAAGCCCATCGGACATCATATCAAGGGCGACGGCTTTGTACTTGCACCTTGCGAGAATCTGCTCCTTATCGGGGCAGTCCCACATCTGGCTTACGGTAAAAGCGTCGGGAGCGGTATCGGTAATGGCGTCGCTGTCGGTGACGGTGAGCATGGGGGGAAGGGCTACGTCCTTATAGCGTGCAGTATAGCCCTTTACGGCAAAGCCCGCTGTTTTAACGGCGTGGGAGACAAGCTCGGTCTCCCCCAGACGGCGGTTCATGACCTCGGTCATAAGGTCTCTTTCGGGCAGGGGGACTTTCTCCTCGAAAAACAGGTGGATAAGGAACGGACCGCCGATTCGGGAGGGTTCGCCGGAAAGGTTCTGGGTGAAGACGGGTTGGGGGTCGGGGGGTGTTGGCATAAGCATTTTCCTTTCATCAAAAACTATTTTCCGCTTTTTTCACGGTTGCAGTCTCTGCAAAGCATTACGCAGTTATCATTGTCGGTTTTCCCGCCTTTACACCAAGGCTTATGGTGGTCGCCTTCCATTTGTTCAAATTCAAAATGCTTTCCGCAATTGGGGCAAACCCCGCCTTGCTTTTCGTATGCCTGCCGCTTTTGACTTTCGGAAAATTGGCGAAGATTAAGAAATTTTTCTCTGCCTGTAAGCAGATATTCATATATTCCTTTTTTGGAAGTTACTTCATCGTCCATCATCAGCTCGGCTGTTTTGCTCTCAATTTCCCCGGGGTTTAAACTGTCTTGCCTGTGTTCATGGTAAAGCCGCCCCCAGTCTATACCTTTCATTTCTTTTCTGTACTTCGTAAAATATGTGTTGACCCAATTTATCACCGCCTGAAAATGAAGCCAAAGTGGTGATGCGTTTGTGTCGTGTTGATGTTCGGACATATACCCCTCAATGGTCTTGCCCTCGGTAAGAGCCAGCCATTTTATTGCGGTTTCAAGGTAATCTTGACGAATTGCAGAACCCGAAACCAACTTGTCCCCGATAGCGGCGGCGGGACAGCCTGTTTTGCTAAAATGTTTTTTAGCATCGGTAAGCCACTGACCGGTGTATATTGCGTTTCGCAACTCTTGTGGGAACAGCTTTTCTCCCGCAATATTGATAGTCTTGAACCAATCCAGTTTCTCCTTGTCGTTGCCGTTGCATATGTATATCATCAGCTTGTAATCTTCTATCTGCTTCTTCTCTGTTTGTGTGAGGTTATTGAAGAAACGGTTATTGAGAGAGAAATCACCGTTGCAGTATTGGCATATGCTTACTGTTCTTTGCTGTCCGTCAAGCAGTTCATAATTTCCGCTGCCGTCATCGCACCAATACATAACATTCAAAGGAAAGCCTTTTGTTACAGTATCAATAACGGCATTACGCTTCTCTTCATCATATACAAATTCTCTCTGAAATGCAGGGCGTATATTAAGCCTGCCGCCATATCCGGTGACGCCGTTTATTTCATTATCCTTGTAGCCGTTGACTACTTCACTGACGGGGATTTCTGTTAATTTTATTTCCATCTCTTTTACACCTCTTAACGTTTTTTTCTTATAAGCACACGCTGATACACCTTTTTACCGTCAACAACGCCTGCCGCATTAAGGTCGTATACACCCTTTTTACCGAATAACTCAAAATATCTGTCCTTACATTCCTGAGATGTATATACCCTTGTTTTCAGACCGTATAAGTCTAGGTTTTCACACATTCCAAGTATCTCAAACTGTTCAGGGTTAAACTTATCCATAAAAGTTATAGGTACACCCATAACACCGTCATAGTCACAGGGAATATCTGCTACATTGCTTACTTCAATAGCATTATAGTTGTCGTATTGCGGATATACATCCGGCGTATAGTGCCTGTATAGTATCAAATCCTCGTGCCTTTTTTCAATATCAAGATTAGTGAACCACATAACACCTGAAACTCTGATCATTCCTTCTTTATGCTGACTGGCTTTCGCATAATCCTCATAATGAGAATTGATAAAAAAGCCTGCGTTTCCTTTAAATCCATATCCGAGCCATATTTTATTTTCTTTTAGCAGAGGGAATATTTCTTTGTAAGTAATAGCATTCTGATTGCCTATGATGATGAATTTCTTATCATACTCCATAAGCTGCGCAACATATTCTCTGAAAAGGCTGAACGGGGGGTTGGTAACCACAATATCCGCTTCTTTGAGCAACTCGATACATTCTTCCGAACGAAAATCACCGTTGCCCTTTAAAAGTTCCGGCTGTCCGTCATCGCTTTTAAGCAGCAGTTCCACGTCCGTAAGGTCAACAGCACCGTCTCCGTTCAAATCCTTTACTTCCGAAATTTCGGCTTTGTAGGGCATTTTTTTGGTCTCGGTTGTTTCGTCAAAAAGCGACAATTGCGTATAGACGATAGGCGAACCCGCATAGCTTGTCGCAATAAGTTTCTTCAAACCAAAAAAATTGAAATTCAACGCAAAATACTTGAAAAAGTTGCTCTCATAAGGGTCGTCACAATTGCAGAACACTGTCTTGCCCTTGAAGTGCTCTCTGTAATGCCTCAACTCGTTTTCTATGTCCGAAAGCTGTGTATAGAACTCGTCCTTTTTTGCTTTATTAGCAGCAGAGAGAGCTTTATTGTTGTTTGCCATACAAAACATCCTTTCGTATATATTATTAATTATTATAACTTATTTTCCGTAATTTGTCAAGGGGGTTACGGAGCAAAAACAAAAAAGACGGGCATACGGAGAGTTTACGGAAAGTTCACAAAAAAATTGCCCCTTAAAATTTGTGAAAAATGACAAGAGATGTTATTTCGGAGGGGTTTGTAAATGTTTAATCCAACAAAAATTTTTTTTGAGGAAAAAATTTGTATAAAATCATTGACAAATGGAAATTAATAGTGTAAAATTATAAAAGTGCGTGTTGAATTTTACGGGGAAAGTGTATGTACACGCTCCGTCACGCACGGAAAATTTCATGAAAGGAGATGTATTGATGCCTACCTTTAACCAGCTTGTACGCAAGGGAAGAGACGTTATCGAGAAGAAGTCCACGGCTCCCGCTCTTCAGAAGGGGTATAACTCCAAGAAGAAGATCGCCATCGACCTGTCCTCCCCCCAGAAAAGAGGCGTTTGCACGGCAGTAAGAACGGCTACTCCCAAGAAGCCCAACTCCGCTATGAGAAAAATTGCCAGAGTCAAGCTCACCAACGGCAACGAGGTAACCGCTTACATTCCGGGTATCGGTCACAATTTACAGGAGCACTCGGTTGTTCTTATCAGAGGCGGAAGAGTCAAGGACCTCCCCGGTGTGCGTTATCACATCATCAGAGGCACTCTCGATGCTCAGGGCGTTGCCAAGAGAAATCAGGCGCGTTCCAAGTACGGCGCTAAGAGACCCAAGGCAGGAAAGTAAGTTCCTGCGTATGCGGAAGACCAAAGGGAAATGTCCCGGTCGGTTTTTCGGAAAGTGCTTTGATGTAAGGTCAAAGCCGTTTAAAATCGCATAATTCAGATGACCACACAAGTTTTCTATTTGTGGAGATTCATTTAATATATATTGCAAAACGCAGGGTTCGGCGGTGAAAGGCAAAAGGCGAAAGTTCTTGCCTCTTGCTTCTAAAATCGAACGTCAATTCCGTATTTTGCTCTTGATGAAACCTCCTCATTGGACGACGTGTCGGCAGACGAAGCGAGTACCTATGAATTCATTACTATGAAGGAGGGAAGTATTGTGCCAAGAAGAGGTAATATTGCAAAGAGAGAGGTTCTCTGTGACCCTGTGTACAATTCCGAGATAGTTACCCGTCTTATCAACAACATCATGCTTGACGGCAAGAAGGGCGTTGCCCAGAAGATCGTTTACGGCGCATTCGAGATAGTTGCGGAAAAGACAGGCAAGGACGCTCTTGAAGCGTTCAACGAAGCTCTTGAGAACATTATGCCCCAGCTTGAGGTAAAAGCCCGCCGTGTGGGCGGTGCGACCTACCAGGTGCCTATGGAGGTAAGAGCGGAGAGAAAGCAGACGTTGGGTCTGCGGTGGCTCACAACTTATTCGAGAGCCAGAAACGAGCGCACCATGAAAGAACGCCTTGCGGCGGAGATCATGGACGCCATGAACGGCACGGGCGGCGCATGCAAGAAGCGTGAGGACACCCACAAGATGGCAGAGGCAAACAAGGCTTTTGCTCACTACAGATGGTGATAAACCCTATTTTTTAACGGAGGAAATGATATGCCAAGAGATTGTTCGCTTGAGAAAACAAGAAATATTGGTATCATGGCTCACATTGACGCAGGGAAAACCACCACCACCGAGCGAATCCTTTTTTACACGGGCGTAAACTACAAAATAGGCGAAACCCACGAAGGCTCTGCTACGATGGACTGGATGGCGCAGGAACAGGAAAGAGGTATCACCATTACCTCCGCTGCGACCACCGCTCATTGGGGAGATCACAGGATCAATATTATAGACACCCCCGGTCACGTGGACTTTACGGTAGAGGTCGAGCGTTCCCTTCGAGTGCTTGACGGCTCTGTTACAGTGTTCTGCGCAAAGGGCGGCGTTGAGCCTCAGTCCGAGACCGTTTGGCGGCAGGCTGACAAGTACAAAGTCCCCAGAATGGCTTATGTAAACAAGATGGACATTATGGGAGCTAACTTTTTCCGGGTAGTGGAGATGATGCACGAGCGTCTGAAGTGCAACGCTGTGCCTATTCAGCTCCCCATAGGTTCGGAGGACGAGTTCAAGGGAATAGTTGACCTTGTTGAAATGAAAGCCGAGGTCTATTACGACGACCTGGGCAAGGACATGAGAGACGAGCCTATCCCCGAAGACCTTGTCGATATGGCAAAAGAATACCATGAGAAGCTCATTGAGGCGGCTGCCGAAATGGACGACGAGATCATGGAAAAATACCTTGAGGGCGAAGAGCTGACGGTTGAGGAGATCAAAAAGTGCATCCGCAAAGGCTGCATTGAAAACAAGATAGTCCCCGTTACCTGCGGCACTTCCTACAGAAACAAGGGCGTTCAGAAGCTCCTTGACGCTGTGGTTGACTATATGCCCTCACCTCTCGACATTCCCGCTATCAAGGGCGTTGACCCCGATACGGGCAATGAGACCGAGAGACCTGCATCGGACTCCGAGCCTTTCTCGGCTCTGGCGTTTAAGATAGCCACCGACCCCTTTGTGGGCAAGCTGTGCTATTTCAGGGTCTATTCGGGTACGGTTGACGCAGGTGCTACCGTCCTCAACGCCACCAAGGACAACTCGGAGAGAATGGGGCGTATCTTGCAGATGCACTCCAATCACAGAAAGGATATCGACACGGTTTATTCCGGCGATATTGCCGCCTGTGTGGGACTTAAGAACACCACCACCGGCGACACTCTCTGCGACCCCAAACATCCGGTAATTCTGGAATCCATGGAGTTCCCCGAACCTGTTATACAGCTGGCTATCGAGCCTAAGACAAAGGCAGGTCAGGAGAAGATGGGTATCGGTCTGTCGAAACTTGCGGAGGAAGACCCCACTTTCAGAACATGGACGGACGAGGAGACAGGGCAGACCATTATTGCGGGCATGGGCGAGCTTCATTTGGATATTATCGTAGACAGACTGCTGCGTGAGTTCAAGGTGGAGGCGAACGTGGGCGCACCCCAGGTTGCATACAAGGAGACCGTCAAGAAATTGGCGGACGTTGACCACAAGTATGCTCGTCAGTCGGGCGGTAAGGGTCAGTACGGTCACGTTAAGATAAAACTTGAGCCTAACGAATCCGGCAAGGGTTACGAGTTTATCAACTCGGTAGTCGGCGGCGCAATTCCCAAGGAGTATATCCCCGCTGTTGACAAGGGTATACAGGGAGCTATGAAGGCTGGCGTTCTGGCAGGCTATCAGGTTGTTGACGTGAAGGTCACACTTTACGATGGCTCGTATCACGAGGTGGACTCGTCGGAAATGGCGTTCTCCATTGCAGGTTCAATGGCGTTCAAGGAGGCTATGAAGAAAGCCGATCCTTGTATCTTAGAGCCTATAATGAAAGTTTCGGTATTTGTACCGGAGGACTTTATGGGAACTGTTATCGGCGACCTGAACTCCAGAAGAGGGCAGATTTTAGGTCAGGAAGTAAACAACGGCACGGCACAGGTAGACGCACTTGTTCCCCTGTCGGAGATGTTCGGCTACTCCAACGACCTGCGCTCGAAGACCCAGGGACGAGGCAACTACACCATGGAACCCGACAGCTACACGGAAGTTCCCAAGAGCGTTGCGGAGAAGATAATGTCCGCAAGGAACAAGGGACAAGGTTGATTTTCGGCTTGACTATCTTAATTTTATTGAATTTTACTTTCACCGGAAGACCGCTTTAAAAAAGGTTTTCCCGGTGATAAGAAAAAATTTAAAAAATTTACAAAAAATACTTGCAATTTTACCGCAGGTATGGTAAAATGTAACTATGTACAAATTTCGTTACTATAAAGGAGGAAAATTCCAATGGCAAAGGCTAAATTTGAAAGAACCAAACCCCATGTAAACATTGGTACTATCGGTCACGTTGACCACGGCAAGACCACTCTTACCGCAGCAATAACCAAGTACCTTTCTCTTAAAGGTCAGGCGCAGTTTGAGGACTATGCCAACATCGACAAAGCTCCCGAGGAGAGAGAAAGAGGTATCACCATCAACACAGCTCACGTTGAGTATGAGACAGATACCCGTCACTATGCTCACGTTGACTGCCCGGGTCACGCCGACTATGTAAAGAACATGATCACCGGTGCGGCTCAGATGGACGGCGCAATTCTCGTTGTTGCTTCCACAGACGGCCCTATGGCGCAGACCAAGGAGCATCTGCTGCTTGCCCGTCAGGTTGGCGTGCCTTATATCGTTGTTTTCATGAACAAGGCTGACCAGGTCGACGACCCCGAGCTGCTTGAGTTGGTTGAGATGGACATCAGAGAGACCCTCGACAAGTACGAGTTCCCCGGCGATGATACTCCCATCATCATCGGCTCTGCTTACAAGGCTCTGTCTTCCGAGTCCAAAGACCCCGCAGCTCCCGAATATGAGTGCATTCAGAAGCTCATGGACGCTGTTGACTCCTATATCCCCACTCCCGAAAGAAAGGCAGACCTGCCCTTCCTTATGCCTGTTGAGGACGTATTCACCATCACAGGCCGCGGCACTGTTGCTACGGGAAGAGTTGAGAGAGGTCAGCTGAAACTCTCGGACGAGGTTGAGATCATCGGTCTTACCGAGGAGAGAGCAAAGACTGTCGTTACCGGTATCGAGATGTTCAGAAAGCTCCTCGACTATGCAGAGGCAGGCGACAACATCGGTGCGCTCCTCAGAGGCGTTCAGAGATCGGACATTGAAAGAGGACAGGTTCTCTGCAAGCCCGGCTCTATCAACCCCCACACCAAGTTCAGCGGACAGGTTTACGTTCTGAAGAAGGAAGAGGGCGGACGTCACACTCCTTTCTTCAACAACTACAGACCCCAGTTCTATTTCAGAACCACCGACGTTACAGGCGTTATCACACTTCCTGCCGACAAGGAGATGTGCATGCCCGGGGATAACGTAGAGATCTCCGTAGAGCTTATCACTCCCATCGCTATCGAGGAAGGTCTGCGCTTCGCTATCCGTGAGGGCGGACGTACCGTAGGCTCGGGCGTTGTTACCAAGATCAACGGCTAAGTTTTAAGAGATATTTTCCCTGCGGATAAATATATTCAAGGCGGTCAAGCGAAAGTTTGACCGCCTGTTTTTTACGGTAACAAAATTTTCCTCCCCTCTTGAAAAATGCCGCCGAATATGTTAATATATATTTAGGGAATTGCCTGCCCTATTAAAGCAAAACACAGAGTGCTTCCGCAGACCGTTTTTAATATGCGGGAAATACTCATTTACCGTTGGCGTTGATTTTATGTTTTGCTGTAATCATACAATTTTCCCAATCGGGGAAAGCAGCATAAACTTCCGAAAGCGAGGAATTGAAAAATATGAAAACTCTTGACTGGAACGAATATCTTAAAAAAGCCGCCGAGACCGTAAGCGAGGGCATTGTCATGCTAAAAAACGACAACTCCG
>JAMOZU010000002.1:19845-26636 GCA_023667745.1 Ruminococcus sp. | reverse complement strand
TGCCAAGGTGGAGGTAGCGAGTTCGAGCCTCGTAATCCGCTCCATATACGGCGCTATAGCCAAGTGGTAAGGCGTAGGACTGCAACTCCTTGATCTCCGGTTCAAATCCGGATGGCGCCTCTTTAAAATCGGAACTTCCGTGGGTAAAACGGCAGTTTCGATTTTTTATAAGCAGACCAATTTTAAACCGTGTCTTAATGATCCGTAAGTTTTGTAAATCCCCCATGTTGAACAAAATACTTAAATCGGCAAGCCCTTATTTTGGCGGCTTTTTTGCAAAATTACTTATACTAATCCCCGTTAGAATTATGGAGATGAAGCCGCCGCAAAAACTTGCATATATGGTTTTTGCGGCGACTGAATCCCATAATTCAATGAGGGATTTGTATTAAACGGCGGGAGTGACTTTAAGTGGAAAATAAAAAGAATCCGTATATAAAAGCTGTTGCGGCGGCCGTTATTGTATTTCTCTTTGCCGCATACAGCTACGGATTTTTCCAATGCCTGCCGCATATGTCCGGAAAAGATTTCCGGAATGTTTACGGAGCTGCCTGCAAAAACATAAATATTCTCTGTAATCATATAGACGAGGTCAGAATAGAAGAGGGCAATCCTGTAGTAATTTTAAAGAATAATTATTTTGCCTTTTATCTTGCGTTTTATGATACGGATAAGATGAATTTCACCGCCGCCCTTAATATATATACGGAACTTACCGGCAAGTACGGTTATGAAGAAGCATATGTATCCACGGGAGCGTCCGGGAGCAGCGACTGCACTTTTTCCATTAACAGCGGTAATTTTGTGTTTAATTATATGACAGACCCTCAGGACAAGATCAATGAAATGATGGTTCGGCTGCTGAAAACCGAAAAGATTAACAAGATACGTTTGAATTACAATTTCAGCATTTGGGGAGAGAGTCTCCCGGAAAATACATCCGTAGAGGAACTGGATATCTGGGTTTACCCGAATGCTCCGGAACTGGGGAATTTTAAAAATCTCCGTACATTGACGCTGCGTGTTGGGTCGCCTTTCAGCCCCGGATATATTCCGCCGGAGGAGGAGCGGCTAAATATGGATTTTCTGAATGAGCTTACCGAACTTGAATCGCTGACGGTAAAGTCTTGGGGTTATCTTGTAAATTTCGAGGAGACCTGTTGCGGCGGCGTTAAGTATGTTAAGTTTGACTCAAATGAGGGGTATATGGAGGACTTTGAAAGCTCCGTTGAAAATTCGGGGGAATTTAAGGAGGCTTTGCGAAGGGCTTTTCCGAATGCGCAGATAGAGGTAGTGTACGATTAAGGAATTAACGGAAAGGCATATGAGCTGGCAAAAAATGCTGCGGAAAATGTAAAAACGAATCGTCGGAAATTTATGCGATATTACTTTTTATACTGTCTCATATGTTAAAAGTTACATATTATTACTTGACAAATTGTGCATAATTTACAAAAATTTTAAGAAATACATATAGGTCATTGACAGAGGGCGGGAAAAATGTTAAAATAAAAATACAAGTTTGACGGTTATTTCGGCGTTTGCGGAAAATAGCACGGCAGGAAAGGCAGTTTAAATTTATGAGTAATATCAGATTGACGGAACTTATTGATGTGCGAGTATTGCAGGAAATTCAGGACGGCTTTGCGGACGTTACGGGCATGGCGGCTCTTACCACCGATGCCGACGGCAACCCTGTTACCAACGGCAGTAATTTTACCGATTTTTGCATGAAGTATACGAGAAATTCCCCAGTAGGCTGCCGCAGGTGCGAGAAGTGCGACAGGGACGGCGGCGACAGGACAAGGAGTACGGGAGTTGCCGCAGCTTACGACTGCCATGCGGGGCTGATGGATTTTGCCGCTCCCATTATGGTAAACGGCGAATTTATAGGCTCGTTCATAGGCGGTCAGGTGCTGACGGAAAAGCCCAATGAGCTGAAATTCCGCAGGATAGCCAATGAACTGGGTGTTAATGAAAACGAGTACATAGAGGCTTTGCGGAAAGTGCAGATAGTTCCCAAGGAAAAGGTGGAGTCGGCGGCTCGTTTCCTGCATACTATCGCAAAAAATATTTCCGAAATAGCTTATACCAATTACAGGATAAACAGGCAGAACGACGTTCTGACGGGGAACATCAGCGCAACATCGGACGTTATAAGCAGAGTTGACGAACTGGTCAGGAGGGGTATGGACGCCGTAAACGACATAGAAAATCAGTTTACATCCCTGTCACAGCTGGCCGATGACTGCGTAAGGGAGATAAAAAGGGCGGGGGAGACGGTAAAGACCATTCAGGACGTTGCCCTGAAAACGAGAATACTGGGTTTTAACGCTTCGGTTGAGGCTTCAAGGGCAAAGGAAAGCGGCAAGGGCTTCGGCGTAATAGCCCAAGAGGTAAGAGTTCTGGCAGATACGTCAAAGGTATCTGCGGACGGAATAGGGGAAAATATGGCTGTCATCGGTAAACTTGCAGGGAGCATTGACGACAGCACCGTTGAGGCAAAGAAAAATGTTGACGAAGTGTTGCGGGATTTTGAAGAATTGAAAAAAGTTGTTCTGAAGCTAAAGAATTAACAATTTCTGCCGATATATATTATAGGACAAAATGCGAATACGCTTTGTCCGACGAAATACGGAAAGGGTGATAATATGTCAACAGCTATCGCAGATATGGCAATGGGTATGAGCCAGGCTCAGCTGGGCGTTTCTCTTGGCATTGCCATGACGAAAAAGTCCATGGACACTATGGAAACTCAGGCGCAGGGCATCATTGAAATGGCGCAGAATCTCCCCAAAGTACAAGGACAGATAGGGCAGGTACTCGACGTAAGAGCATAAGGGCAGTTCCTTTGTATTGAAAAGCCGTTCCTTTTTCGGGAGCGGCTTTTTCGTTATTTTCAACGATTTTTCGGGGCGTTTTCACATTGATTTGTAGAAAGTTTCGGAGTTTGAAAAAAATTTTAAAAAATCTATTGCTTTTTTTGAGGAGATTTGATATAATTAAAATAGATATATTTGTGCGTTGATATTCGTTTATCGGAAACGCCGGTACAGGCTATTTTCCGTCCGTGGTCGGAAAAGCTGCACGGCATAATGCTGTAAAACCGGTTTTATCGGCGTTTTTCGCTATACGGTAACAGGTTAGGAGTGTACTTATGAAGAATTTGATTGAAGTAAACGAGGAAAGGTGCATAGGATGCAGAGCATGTATAAGGGCATGTCCCTCGCCGGAAGCGAATACGGTCAAAATTATCGAAGACGGAAGGACGGTCACTCAGATAAACAATGACAAGTGCATTGCCTGCGGCGAATGTATCAAGGCGTGCAATATAAGGGCAAGGGATTATAACGATGATACGGACAAATTCTTTAAGGATCTTAAAGAGAGGAAGATGATCGTTATCGCTCACCCTGCCATCAAGACGGCTTTTCCGGGGACATGGCAGGCTGTACTCAAATGGTTCAAGCAGAACGGCGCAGACGGCGTTTACGACGGCGCATACGGAGCGGATATATGCACATGGGGATATGTGCGGGCGATAGAAAAAGGGGACGCAAAGAACGTTTTAAGTCAGCACTGCCCGTCGGTGACCCGGTATATGGAGATATATCATCCGGATCAGGTAAGGGATCTGTCGCCTGTGCACAGTCCCATTTCCTGCGAGGCGGTTTACATAAGGGACTATGTGAAGAAAAATTATGCAGTGGCGGTGTTAAGCCCTTGCCCTGCCATGTCTCTGGAATTTGAGGCTACAGGACATGCGGAATATAACGTTACCTTCAAGCGGCTCAAAGAATATTTCAGGCGCAAAAAGATAGATTTCAAAAAGGGAATAGAGGGGGATCAGCACTATGATTTCGACGATCAGGTACAAGGTGTACTGGGAGGCATTTTCCCCTCTCCGGGCGGTCTGCGGTATAACCTGACGGTAAATATGCCCTCGGTTGTGGCTATAAATTCGGACGGAGCGGGGACTGTTTACAAGGAACTGGACGAATATGCGGAGCTTCCTCCTCACCGCCACCCGCAGGTGTTCGAGGCGTTGAACTGCAGCGGAGGCTGCGGGTGCGGCTGCGGCGTGGGCAACGAGGGCGAACAGTCGGTAGTTGACATAAAGAGCATAATGAGGGAAGTGGAGATAGAGGCAAGGGGCAGACGCAAGGTCGCCATGAACGGCACAGACAAGCAGTTCAAGGTGTTTGACGACCGCATTAATCCCAAGAGCCTTATGAGAAACTACACTGCCGGAAAAGCCCCTGTAAAGCCCTCTGCCGGAGATATTGAGGCGGCTTTTGCGAAGATGAACAAAACCGCAGATACGGATAAAAAGATAAACTGCGGCGGCTGCGGCTACAGCAGTTGCGAGATGATGGCAGAGGCTGTGGCGGCAGGGAGAAATATACCCCAAAGCTGCGTAAGATGCGGCGGGGGAGCGATTTCTGTTCCTGCGGCGGCTGCCGTGGATAACAGCAAGGCACTGGCTATCTCCGAAAAGGTCAGCGGCTTTGCCACCGATCTGCTGGCGGATATTGAAAATATTTACGCAAGTCTCCATAATATAGACTCATCCACTCAAAAGTCCGCCTCCATGTCCGGGATAGTGGTCGACATTCTTTCAAAAGTAGTGGGCTTCTGCTCCTCCACAGACAGCATTGACGAGGATAATCTGCCCCTGTTGGTTTCCACTCTCGAAAAGCTCCAGACCGCTGTTTCCACTCTCAACACCAATGTCAGCGAGTGCGCTGCGGGGTCGTCTACCATAAGGGAAGCAATGCAGGCGGTGGCAGACGCCACAACGGAGCTTAACGCCATGGCAAGCGATATGACCGCTGCCCTTGCAGGCGGAAAATGATTTGCGTTATAGGTGATACCCACGGAGACTACAGCAGATTTTCCCACAGGAAAATAAAGACTCTCGGCAAAAACGATTACCTCATTATCTGCGGCGATTTCGGGTTTTTATGGGACGGTTCGGACAGGGAAAGGCAAACTCTCAAAAAAATAGGCGCAAAAAGGTTCACCACGCTGTTTGTTACGGGAAGCCACGATAATTACGAGCTTCTGGAAAAATATCCGGAGGAGTATTACCTTGGCGGTAAGGCAAGAAATATCTGCGGCAGACTTTATATGCTGTCATCGGGAAGTGTTTTTAACCTTGACGGCAAGAGGGTGTTCGCTTTCGGCGGCGGTCAGGCGGCGGATATTGACGCCGGACTTGACAATATCCGTTGGTGGGAACAGGAACTGCCGGACGAGAAAAACATAGACGAGGGCAGAAGGCTGCTCCGGGAGCTGGATAATCAAGTGGACTATATCGTGACCCACGAGCCGCCCGCTTCAATTGCGGAGTTTCTGCAAATGCACGGTACGGTGTCCCCGGACAGCTCGGTAGTGCCGCAGAATCGTCTGAATATTTTCTTTGACGGGTTAAAGGGCGAGGTGGAATTCAATATGTGGTTTTTCGGGAAACTTCACAGAAACAAGCTCATTCCCCCAAGGTATAGGGCGGTTTTCGACGAGCCGTATATGATAGAGTGAACTGCCGCCGAAAGTAACGGTTTAAGGTAATTTCCCCGTCCGCAGCAGGGAAATTGCCGCTAACATAAAAACTTGCAAAGTAAACCAATTTTAAAAAATATTTAACAGATGTTTCTTTAATAAAAATTAAAAAGGACAATGTAAAATGGATTATACCGTTAAGAACGGAGATATAATTTTATCCGAAGAGCATTTCTCTCTTGACGAAACTCTTGACTGCGGTCAGGCGTTTCGCTGGGAGAGCGTGCCGTCGGATTTTTTTCGCACTTATAAGGGACATTTCAAGAATTTCCCTTTGACTGTTTCCGAGACGGGAAAGGGACGCTTTATTCTCCACAACACCTCCGAAGAGGACTTTCTTAATATCTGGAAAAGCTATTTTGACCTTGACACCGACTACGGCGAGCTGAAACGGCGTTTTTCCGAGGACGAGACCCTTGCCGCCGCCTGCAAATATGCGGGCGGTATACGCCTTTTGCGGCAGGACGCTGAGGAATGTCTTATCTCATTTATAATCTCCCAGAACAACAATATCCCCAGAATTAAGGGGATTATCGGCAGGCTTTGCGAGATGTACGGAGGATTTCCCGATTTTGACAGGCTTTCGGGAGTAACGGCGGAGGAACTGTCGCCGCTGCGGGCGGGATTTCGTGCAGGATATCTGGAAGACTGTGTACGCAAGGTCAATAGGGGAGAGGTGGAGCTTGAAAAAGTCCGCATGATGTCCGCAGAGGACGGCGCAAAGGAGCTTATGAAAATAAAGGGCGTGGGACCGAAAGTTGCCATGTGCGCACTGCTTTTCGGAATGTACAAAACGGAGGCGTACCCTGTGGACGTATGGATAAAGCGGGTCAACGAAAGATACTACCCCAACGGTCTGCCCGACTGCGTAAAAGGGGTCGAGGGGATAGCTCAGCAGTATCTTTTCCACTATATCCGCACGGGGCTAACGGAAGAAAGCAAGGTGTAGAAAATGGGTGCGGCGGTCGAAAAGGAGCTTACATCGGCAAGGGAACGGATAGAAATTCTCGACCTGCTTCGGGGCGGGAGCATGATACTGGTAGTGATTTACCATATTCTGTACGACCTGCGGTTTATTTTCGGGGCTGATATTCCCCGCCCGCTTATTCCGGGGCAGCCGGAGATAGAGGCTGTGCATATATGCTTTTTGTGGGTGCTTTTCGGAGTGTCGGGGATATGTTCGGGATTTTCCCGCAGCAGCATTAAAAGAGGGGCGGCGTTGTACATAC
>JAMOZU010000002.1:10951-19745 GCA_023667745.1 Ruminococcus sp. | reverse complement strand
CGGCGGTGCGGCATATTCGTGCACGGCGCAGCCGTGCGCAGTATGCCGCCGCCCGCAAGGACGCATGTCGGTAACAAAGACCGATAAAGTAAAGTCTTTGTCCGTATGGGGCGTATGTCGGTCACAAATCCATACAAAGTAACGCTTTTGCCCGTAAGAGCAGTATCTGTCACAAATGCTAAGAAGTTATGCTAAGCTAAACTTCAACATTACAAAATATATAATATCCCCTACTCCCCTGCCGTCACATCGGCGGGAATGTATGTATCGGGCGTATTCGGTAAGTCCGCCTTTGCCGTCCGTTTTGTGTAAATAAGTGCGGCAAGGAAAAGCAGCCAATGCAATATGCCGTCTCCGCTGTGGGCGGCGATAAGGAAGACGACAGGCAGCACGGTAAATACAACGGCGGGGATAAAGCATCTGCCCTTTCGCATAAACGCAATGCCGAAAGCCGCTCCCGCTATACTAAGCGCACCCTCGGCAAGCATAAGATACACCGATAACAGCCCCAAGACCGAAGCAAGGGAGTTCAGTCCGGGGAGCTGACTGTCCGGCTCTCCCGAAAGGGCGTTAAAGAGTGGAATGGCTGTAAATGCGGCGGCAATATAATAAACTCCCTCTGCGGCAAGGAACGCCCCCATAGCCGTGCATGCGGCTTTCAGGCTGCGGCGCAGGAGAAGGATAATGCCGCAGGTAATGTTTGCTGTGACGGCGATAGCCCCTGTGATGATGATCGACCCCATACCCGACCGAAAGCCGAAGCCCGCTGTAAGAGTAAATACGCTGTAAGCTCCCCGGACACCCAAGAGTATAAGAATAATTCCGATAACAAATGCTGCTTTTTTCATTTGAAAACGCTCCTTTATTAAGAGGCAAGATAACTGCCTGCCGAATTTGACGTTTATTTTCATGTATTATACGTTTTGAGATGCTGTTTTTTATGGGTGACTTTTAACAAAATTTATGAGGGAGATTTGTATTATTTTCAGTATAGCATATTTTTTGGAAATTGTAAATAAATCCCCAAAAAAATTTCTATAAAAATTGTATAAATTTATGTGCAATTTTTTCACTTGACCTATTTGGATAATTGTGGTATAATATATTATGTGGTATTGTATATGTGAGTATGTACAGACTGTTATTGTAACATGCCGTAAAATGTCATATTTTTCCCACAAGACAGATATTTTCCGGGAAAGCATGGATTTTTCGGCGGAGCATATAAATTTACTCAACAACGGAGATGAAATATATGAAACAGTTTGCCTTTAAATGCGCCGATAACAACTCTTTTGAAACCGAGCTGCGGGAATTTGAAAAGCAGAATATCCCTCAGGACAGAATGCTTTTCTATATTTATTCGGAGATACTTGATGAGAACGCTTTAAAGAAAGTCTGCGGCGTTATCGAAAAGGTTTTCCCCGAATGCGGATATATGGGCTGCTCCACAAGCGGAAATATCGTTGACTGCGAACTGGCGGGGGATATTTCGGTAGTCTGCGCTGTTTTTGAAAAGGAAAGCTCCCGTTTTATGGTAAGGCTGTATCCTGCGCCGGCAGAAATAGGCGAGGACACGGCGGAGGGAATTATCGGAGATGTGGAGGCTAACCCGTGGATCAAGGCTGCGGAAATGTATTTTACTATCCCGGAAAATTCCTTTACGAAATTCTGCGGCGGACTGGACAGGCTGGATAAGAAAATAAAACTCTTCGGCGGCGTTTCATGCAGCGACGACATTACCAGCGATGACTGCCTTGTTTTCACCAAAGAGGGCGGGTTTACCTCCCATGCCGTACTGGCGGTATTCTACGGCGGCGATGAGCTGTATGTGGACGATGTGAAGATAACAGGCTGGAAGCCTTTGAAGAGGACGTTCAGGGTAACAAGCTCACAGGGGAGCATTTTAAGGGAGCTTGACGGAGTTCCCGCTTATGATGTTTACAGCAGGTATCTGGGAATAGAAAACAGCGATAATTTCTTTTACAACACCCTTGAATTTCCCTTATTCTACGAGCATAACGGGACAACTATACTCCGTGTGCCGGTGTCGAGCAATCCGGACGGGTCTATAGTGATGTCCTCGGATATTGACGAGGGGTCGACGGTGCGGCTGTCTTACGGCGACCCGCAGACAGTCGTGGACAGTATCACGGAGGAAAGCCGCAGCATAAAGGATTTCTGCCCGGACGTGCTTCACATTTTTTCCTGTGCCGCCAGGAGGGCTTTCTGGGACAGGAACAAGCCCACCTATGAGCTGTCCCCTTTTAAGAGCATATCCTCATCGGCGGGATTTTTCTCCCACGGGGAATTTATCCGCACAAACAATTACTTAAATCAGCATAATGTTACCCTTGTTATAGCGGCGTTAAGAGAAGGCGAACCCCGCATAAGGGAACGCTCGGACAATGAAGGGTCACTGTCGCTGTCGAAGATACCTCTTGTGTCGAGGCTGGCAAGGTTTATTGCGGAATCCACAAGGGAGCTTGAAGAGGCTGTGATAACAGACGGTCTTACGGGGCTTTACAACCGCAAGGAGATACAGTCGAGGATAGAAAATCAGCTTGAACGGGTGAAAAAATATGAATTTTCCCTTATAATGCTGGATATAGACAATTTCAAAAAGGTCAACGATACATACGGTCATCAGACGGGGGACGAGGTCATCCGCTCAATTTCCAATATCCTCAAAGGAGACAACGGCAGCGGCGGATTTTCCGGCGGGCGTTGGGGCGGCGAGGAATTTATGCTCCTTTTGCCCAACACCAACCTCCTTGCGGCGGCGGACGTGGCGGAGAACATACGGCGCACTTTCGAGGAGATAACATACCCGGATATCCCTTCCCAGACGGTAAGCGTAGGCGTTACCCAAGGGCGTTCGGACGACACTATAGATTCCCTTTGCACCAGAGTTGACAGTGCGCTTTACAAGGCAAAGCAAAGCGGGAAAAACAGAGTGGTGACCGATTGACGGGATATGGGAAGACGGTAACGGACGAATATGTCAGCGGGGTAATATGCATGGATAAATATAAGGACATTATTACGGAACTGTCCCCTGCGGAAATTACCGAAAAAAGAGAGGGAGTAAGCTATCCCAAGTTTCAAAAACACACTTACTATTCCTCGGCAGCCGAAAGGTACACGCCTGTGAATGTACTTTTGCCCGCAGGCTATTCCGAGGACAGGAAATATCCCGTGTTATACATACTTCACGGATATTACGACAATGAGGATCGGATGGCGGAGGAGAATATTCATATCCCCGAAATGCTCACAAACCTTTTTGCAGACGGCGAAGCGGAAGAAATGATAGTTGTCCTGCCGTATATCTATTGCAGCAAGGATATGCCCCACTGCACGGGAATGAACCTGCAAAACTCCCTTAATTACGATAATTTCATAAACGACCTGACTGCCGACCTTATGCCTTTTATCGAAAGCAATTTTTCGGCTGCCGCAGGCAGAGAAAACACGGCTGTGACCGGCTTTTCCATGGGCGGGCGGGAGACGCTTTTCATAGGATTTTCCCGCCCGGAACTTTTCGGATATATAGGAGCTGTCTGCCCCGCTCCGGGGCTTGTTCCCGTGGAAAATTCCCCCGATCACCCGGGACAGATACGGGAGGCGGACATGCGTTTCGGCGGATACGAGCCATATGTTCTTATGTTAAGTGCGTCGGACAGCGACGGCGTTGTGGGGGCATTTCCGAGTATGTACCGTGATATTCTGAACAAAAACGGCGTTCCTCATATATGGCACGGTATGTCCTCAACGGGGCATGACCACACAAGCGTTGTTCCTCATTTGTATAATTTTTTCAGGGTCGTTTTTCATGGGGAACAAACGGCGGGATAATTAACAGGCGGATTTTCTATGCGGCGGCTGATTCCCATAATTCAATGAGGAATTTGTACCGTATCAGATACATCAAAAGTTGAGTCTCTGATTACAATACATTCATTTACTTTTTTATCGTCTTGCGCATAAAGCAGCCAATAATTAAAGGCAATAGGCAAGATACTGAAATCTTGCCTATTGCCCATTCCAGCGGAGAAGGAGGGATTCGAACCCTCGATGCGCTATTAACGCATACACGAGTTCCAGTCGTGCGCCATAAACCGGGCTAGGCGACTTCTCCATGTTATTCGATGAAGCACGTCACTTCATGCAACTATTATATTATATCAGATAATTTCCGATTTGTCAAGGGGTTTTGGAAAAAAATTTCGGGAAATTTGAAAATTTTTTTTGAAATAACGCCGTAATGCCTGTTTACGCCCCTTTTCCGGCAAACAACAAACAAATAATAAAGCCCGCACAGGGTCGCCGTGCGGACTTTGTATGACTTTTACCTTGTAAGCCAAGCGTAAGCAATATCAAAAGCCTCATACAGGCTGGTTTTCTCGCTTTGCTTAACTATAGCCTCCAGCGGGTTGAGCTTCTCGTCTGTCGCCATTTTATAGATCTTCACCTTGCTTGCCACGTCAAGGTCGCCTACTTTGGTCTTTTCCTGGATCTGCATCATGATAACGTACTGATCGTACATATTCCCATAGTAGATCTCATCGCCCTTCCTTACAAGAGGAAATCCCTTGTAGGTAAAAAAGCTGTTCTTTTTGCCGGTCTCCTTTGCGTCGCTCATAGCTGTTCCTCCTCCTTTAACCTGTAATTGCCTCTTTTAGCCTTGATATTATTATAGCACATTTCAAAACAAATTGCAAGCATTTTTTAAAAAATTCTTAAAATTATTTTGGATTTTTTTCAATGTGCCTCGGCTTCACAGAGTGCATTTTTAATTTTAGCTTATGTCACGGGAAATTCCTGTCGAAATCCCATGAACGCCCATTAAGTTTTTACGAACATTTTATGCCATATGACAAACTGCCTACCATGTTTCAATAAGAGGCTGACCGGACAGCAGCAGTTCAAGATTTTCAATGAACCTGTCGGTATATGCGCTCCTGCATCTGAAGCTTGTTTTGCCGTTAAGGCGAATGACGGACATTCGGCTGTCCGATTTTATAAATTCCACCGTGTCCGTGTAATCCCCGCTTGTTACCGTCACGGTAACGTCCGCAGGCTGTGTATTGTCCTCAAGGTATATCTCCTCGGCGGGAGCCCGCAGGAAGAACTGGTAAAAGCTCTTGAAATTGTCGGCGGTAAAATCGCCCTCGCTGCCGGAAACGGCAAAATCGTCCGCATCTCCGGAAAGGTCAAAGTGAACCTTTTTGCCGCCTGTCTCAACATCTACTGTGTCAATGGCGTAGATATAGGTGCTTGTTATCATGGTCATGGTAATGTCAAGAGGCATTATGTCAACCCATGGAAGGTCTGCCTTGTCAAAGATGTAGATAACGTCAATGCCGTCTGCATAGGCAAAATAGCCTGTCTCGCCGTTTTCGCCCTTGAACTCGTCCCCCACCTTTAATGTGAAGGTCTCCCCCGCTATCTCAAAGGAGATAACGGCAAAGGGATCGTCCAGACCGAAGTTTGCGAATATCCCCTCCGAGGGAGCGACAACCGCTGCTTGAGAGGCTGTAAGCCCGAATATCTTGCTTAACACGTCTGCGGACAAGTCCGGGTTAAGGTCAAGCCGCACGGGACTTGTCATCACATGAGATGAAGAATTTCCCGTAATAAGCTCCTCCGAGTCCTGCCGAACGTCATATTCAATGACAATGTCGTAATCTATATCCTTGCGGGAAACGGTTATTTTGTCTATTTTGGTGTAATCCGTCGTATCGTTCTCGTCTTTGGGGGAACGGGCTGTGTAGACCGTCTTTGCCACAAAGTAGAACTTGTCTTTCAGGAAAATGTCAATATCCGAAGTGTTCACCGCATAGACTTTCTTTTCCCCTTCAAAGCACATATAGGTAAGCCCCGGGGAGGGGGACTCCGCCCCTATGTGCATCTTCCTTTCGCTGCCGTCGGAAAAGGTCACCGTCACTTTAGCCGCAGGCTCGGCAAGTCCGTAGACGGACAAGTCCTCCGCCTCTTCCGCCGCCACCTGCTGGCTTGTAACGGAAGCCGCCTGTTCCGTTACATCATCGATACCCGCCTTGCTGTGGTTTATCCCCACAAAGTCGGTCACCGCCCAGACTCCCTCGCCGTATTTTTTTATGTCATACTCCCCCGAGGAATTTTCGATGTGAACGTTCTCCACCGCCTCCGGGGACTTTTCGTAAAGCAGCCTTGACAGCGGTTCTGTCGCCGCCGTTGTTTCCTCCGGCTCGTCCCCGCCCTCATTGCCTGTAAGGGTAAGGGCGATTATTACCCCCGCCGTCAGCACAAGGACGACCGCCGCCGCTATGAGCAGTTTAATATTCGATCTCACGTTACTTCGTTCTCCTTTTGAAGAATACTATGCCGCCTATTACCAGCACCGCCAAGGGAATAGCTATCATAAACACGGTAATATAGCCGTTTACTGAAGCCATATCAATGTCAAAGGTAGGCGAGGACAGATCCTTTGCCACAATGGAAACGCCGCTGCTTTTCCCTGTCATGGCGGTGAGAATGGAGACAAAATAGTCGCCGTTGTTGTAGTAAGTCTGCTCGGTGAACGCCGAGTCGAGGGTCTCCGACGAGCCTATTACAAGTACATTGCTGAACACCTGCTCGTTATCGTCGTTGAAGATATACTTCCTGCCCATTGCCATGGTGGTCTGAACGCCGTGTTCAATTTCGGGCGAACCGCCGTTTCTTATCTCCTCCTGCATGCTGTCGGTCATAACAAAGCCGGTGTCCTTGGTCTGCAAAAGCGGAACGGTGCTTCTGGTGTCCTTTGTTTCAAAAAGCAGTGTTATGGGGCGGGACTGATAGTCGATAACAGGCAGGGCTGGCTGTGCCACGTTGCCGGAAAAATCATTTTCGGCAATATAGTTCCTGATAATGTAAAAGCTGTTGCTCTGGAGATTGTTGGCGTCATCGTCTCCCACAACTCCCGCTTCCACTTTTATCCCCCACTCCGCCAGAAAGTCGTCGATATTGGAGGTGTCCTTTTGTGAATAATCGGCAATGTAGATAAGGCTCTTGCCTAAATTTCCGTTGTTGTCAAGGAAACTGTAGAGCTTATCCACAAGCTCCGTTTCATAATCGTTCAAAGGAGCGTTCACCACAAGAAGGTCGGTATCTTCGGGAATCTCCTCCGTAAGCGGATCTATTTCGGAAACATCATAGCCGTTGGCGTTAAGGAGAGCCGCCGCATTGTCATAGGACGAACCGGATGTCTCGCTGCTCAAAACCACAGCCTGCAAGGGGTCGGGGTCGGTAACGTACATTACCGCCGAGGTAAGCTCCTGTTCCGCCTTTGAGGAAACTATCTCCTCCCTGAATGTATTGTAGTTTATCTCGGTGTTATACAGATCCTGAATGGAAAGCACCTTTATCCGCTTGTCGCTTTCCACCACAATGCTGTAGGAATCAATGTTCCCCTTGTAGCTTGAACTGTAGCGGTCGGCATAGGTAGGGTCTTCCACCATATTGACAAAAGTCAGCGTAACATTATCGCTGTAGAGGGCGTATTTTTTCAGCACTTCATAGGCCTGCTTAAAGTAGATATAATTGGAAGTCTGGAATGTCAGCTCATCGGACATACAGACTATGGAAACAGGTTCGTTTACCTTTGCAAGATAATCTACAGTAACCTGTGATATTTCAAACGTGCCGTTTTCCGTCAGGTCGACGGACATATTCACCCGCTCCCCCATCAGGTTTACAGCCACGTTTATCAGCACCACCACAGCGATTACCACTACCGTAACAGCCGTTGCCACCGAGCCGTATTTGAGCCGCCTGCGGTTATACCGCCTTTGCGCCTCTTTTTCGCTGTCCTTTTCGGAAGCGTCGGCAGACTTTTCATCTTCGGCTTTTCCGATACTTTCGGTGTTATCCGTACTTTCGGTATTATCCGTACTTTCGGTGTTATCCGTACTTTCGGTGTTATCCGTACTTTCGGTGTTATCCGTACTTTCGGTATTATCCATGCTTTCGGCTTTTCCGATACTTTCGGTATTATCCGTGCTTTCGGTGTTATCCGTACTTTCGGTATTATCCGTGCTTTCGGTATTATCCGTGCTTTCGGTATTATCCGTGCTTTCGGTATTACCGCTATTTTCAATATTATCAGCCGCATTATTCTTGGCGGCGGACTTTTTCTTTTTAGCCATACACATTCATTCCTTTCAACATAATATCCGGAATCCGGCGGTATTTTCCGCACCGTTGGCGCGGAAAATATCGCATCTCATCAGCTCCTTATCCCCATCTTCTCTTTTCAAGCACCCTTACCGTAAGGAAATTGAACACAAATATTGCGCTGATAAAGAATACAATGCTTGTGATATTGAGAATACCCTGGGTAAACTCGGTGTAACGGTTGTAGAACCCAACGGACACCATTACTTTTCGCAGAACCTCCCAGCTTACGTTTGAAGCCATAACGTCTATCATATACAAAACGAAGTTGACGATAATGCTTAGTATCGCCGCCACTATCTGAAGCTCGGTAAGAGAGGAAATGAACGTCCCTATGGATATAAACGCCGCCCCCAGAAGCAAAAGTCCTGCCATATTGCCTATTACCGTAGCCCATGCCACTCCCCCTGCCAGCTTAACAAGCACTAAAATATAGGGAATGTAAATGGCCATTGCCGCTAAGAACACGGTCAGAGCCGCCAGAAACTTGCCCATAACTATCTCCATTAAGCCCACAGGGGCAGTCAGCAGACACTGATCGGTTTTCTGCTTTTTCTCCTCGGAGAACAGCCGCCTTGTCAGCAGGGGCAGCAGT
>JAMOZU010000002.1:4935-10851 GCA_023667745.1 Ruminococcus sp. | reverse complement strand
CAGACCCTCACCCCGATATATTCCGAATACAACGTAAAAAAGGCAGTGCTTTTCGGTTCATATGCCAAGAACTGCGCCGACGAAAAAAGCGATATAGACATCTGCGTTGACAGCGGACTGCACGGCTTAAAATTCTGCGGACTTCTTGAACAGGTCTGTACTTCCGTAAATTGCGCTGTCGATTTGATAGATGTTATCGATATTGATACCGGTTCAAGAATACAGCGGGAAATTGAAAAAACGGGAGTAGTGATTTATGAACGAACTTGAAAAACGCTTGCCATAGCTGTATAACCAAACTTATGTTTAAAATAAATTTTCAATAAACGGAGGAAACCAAAATGCTTACAAAAACCATCACCGAGGAACTTCACTCTCTTGACTATCACGGCAGAGGAATACTTATCGGCAGGTCTCCCTGCGGCAAAAAAGCCGTTATCGCCTATTTCATTATGGGCAGGAGCGAGAACAGCCGCAACCGCATTTTTGCCGAGGAGGGAACAGGCATACGCACACAAGCCTTCGACCCCTCAAAAATGACCGACCCTCACCTTATCATCTACTCTCCCGTAAAGGTTCTCGGCAATAAGACCATCGTCACCAACGGCGACCAGACCGACACGATATACGAGCTTATGGATAAGCAGCAGACTTTCGAACAAGCCCTGCGCACCCGTGAATTTGAGGACGACGCCCCCAACTTTACTCCCAGAATTTCCGGCATTGTACATATCGACAAAGGAGAAATGAACTTTGCCATGTCTATCCTCAAAAGCGCCAACGGCGACAGCTCATCCTGCCAGCGTTACAACTATGCCTACAGCAGTCCCATTGCGGGCAGGGGCAAGTTTATTCACACTTACAGCGGTGCGGGCAACCCTCTCCCTTCTTTCGAGGGCGAGCCGAAAAATATCGAGATACCCTGTATGAAAATTGACGAGCTTACCGCCCATATATGGGAAAACCTCAACGCCGGCAATAAAGTCTCCCTTTTTGTCCGTTACATAGACATTGAGACAGGGGAGTATGAGTCAAGGATAGTCAACAAGAACGTCTGATAAAGGAGCGGCGATATGTCAGCATTTTATACCGTTACCCGAAAAGACGATTCGTCCGATTTTCATCTTGACATCAGAAAATTCATAGGCGAATACGGCTGCGGAGTTTACCGCATGGACAGACTCTGTGAGCAGTACCCGGAAGACGACGATGAGCTTATCGTATACGACAAAAACGGCATAGGGCGGGGAGTGTCGGTCTCTCTTGCGGATAACGGCTTTGAACTGAGAATGCTTATCCCCTCCCCACGGTCGGACGTGAATCTGCTTTTTGAGCTTATCCGCAGACTTTGCGAACAGGCGGGGGACTGCGCAATATCCGATGAAGAGGAGCAGGTTTTCCTTTCGGATATTCCCCGAAAAAACGAGGGGCTTATTGACGCAAGCCGCCGTGCGCTTATGCAGTTTTGCGATACATATAAAACTCACGAGGGCTGTTTGTCCTTTTACAGCGCAAAATATCCCTTGGACTTTAACGCCGCCATGCTGGAGAGAATATTCTCCTCGGAAGACCCCTTGAAAACTTTCGGGGACATTCTTCACAAGCTTCAGAGCAATCCTGCAGACAGACCCCCGGCGGTGTTTCTGAAAGCCCGCCCGAAGCCCGACCCCGAAAATTCGGACAACACCCTCCAAAGAGCGGCGGGAGTTTTCACCGTCACCTTGGGAGAAAGCCTCATACTCCCCTTGAATCCTCATGCCCCGCCGGGTCTTTCCGATGAAAAACATACCCCCCTTGAAGTGTCCGGCTGGTACGCCTTAGGCTATAACGCCCATGAACGCAGTGTTATCGGAGCGGCAAAATATGAGGACTTTCTTTCCGCCGTCAGCGGCACAGCCTCTCCCTTTGACGGCACAAACATAGTTATACAGCCCATCTCTCACGAAAAAGCCAAGAAAATTTTCACGGGAGACAAATCAATTATTTTTAAATAACAGGAGGAACACACCAATGAACGAAATGCAATTAAAATACGGCTGCAACCCCAATCAGAAGCCCTCTCGGATATTTACGGAGGACGGCTCGGAGCTGCCCATAGAAGTCCTTAACGGCAAACCCGGCTACATCAACCTGCTGGACGCTTTCAACGGCTGGCAGCTGGTAAGGGAGCTGAAAAAGGCAACGGGACTTTGCGCAGCATCGTCCTTCAAGCACGTCTCTCCCGCAGGAGCAGCCGTGGGACTGCCCCTTTCGGACACCCTCAAAAAAATCTACTGGGTGGACGACTTAGGGGAACTGTCCCCCCTTGCCTGCGCCTATGCAAGAGCAAGAGGAGCGGACAGAATGTCCTCATACGGGGACTTTATCGCCCTGTCGGATATATGCGACGTTCCCACGGCAAAAATGATACAGCGGGAAGTCTCCGACGGCATAATCGCCCCCGGTTACACCGACGAGGCACTGGAGATACTCAAAAGCAAAAGAAAGGGAACTTACAATATCGTTAAAATAGACGAAAGCTATGTCCCCGACCCTATCGAGCGCAAGCAGGTCTTCGGCGTTACCTTCGAGCAGGGGAGAAACGAGCTTGACATCAACAATGACCTTCTACAGAACCTTGTCACCGACAACAAAACTATCCCCGAGGACAAAAAGCGTGACCTGCTCATCTCCCTTATCACCCTAAAATATACCCAGTCCAATTCCGTCTGCTACGTCAAGGACGGACAGGCTATCGGCATAGGCGCAGGGCAGCAGTCCCGCATTCACTGTACACGCCTTGCAGGGCAGAAAGCCGATAACTGGTGGCTTCGACAGTCCCCCCGGGTACTGGACTTGCAGTTTGCCGACAATATCCGCCGCCCCGACCGTGACAACGCCATTGACGTTTACATTTCCGACGAGTATATGGATGTGCTTGCGGAAGGAGAGTGGCAGAAGATATTCAAGGTAAAGCCCCCGGTGTTCACAGTAGAGGAGAAAAAGGCATGGCTTTCCAAAAACACCGATGTTTCCTTAGGTTCGGACGCTTTCTTCCCCTTCGGCGACAACATCGAGCGGGCGCATAAATCAGGCGTTTGCTATATAGCCCAGCCGGGCGGCTCTATCCGTGACGACAACGTTATCGAGACTTGCAATAAATACAACATTGCCATGGCGTTTACCGGCATCCGCCTGTTCCACCATTAAGAGGTTAGAATTGAAACCGCTGATCTTGGCGTACGTCTATAGTATGCCAAGGTCAAAGGTCGGAACATAAAACATTTCCCAATAACCTGCAAACTATAAACTTATACCGGAGGTAACCGATGAACCGCAAAATAATATTACCCATTATACTTATGCTTTCCCTGACCGCATGCGGCGGAGGAAACACAGAGGAGACATCTCCCGCAGAATCTCCCGAAACTTCCGCCGCCGAAACCGTCTCCCAAACCGAATCGGAAACATCTTCCGAGACAGTGACAGAGACAGAGACCGCCGATACCGAACCCGCCGAGGAGGCTGCCGATGACAACGCCGATAACGGCATATCCGGCGACACAGACAAATATTACGGCGGCATATTCCACGGTAGCGGCTATACTCTTAAAGTCGACGGCGGCGTCTGGACGGATATGAGCGTGATGATAGACTATGTAAAGGAAAAGGCGAATGATGTCGACCTTGATATAGGCATTGACCTTACCGCCGAGCAGTTTGACGATGTTTACGACTGTATGTTCATCTGCCCCGGCAGCAGCGGCGCAAACTTTAACGTGACCGTTATGGATATGGGAGTGGATATCGACATCAACGAGGCGGCGGAGCTTTACGGCACTATCATCGAGCAGCAGTATTCCGCCATTGACGGAGTGGATTTTTTCGGCAGCGAGATCACATCCGCAGGCGGCTATGACTGCCTTAAAACCGAGCTGGAGATGACAAGCGGAGATACCGAACTTCGCATGGCGCAATTCTGCTTCTGGGAAAACCAAGCTCAGGTCGTGCTGACCTTTACCGCCCAATCGGATGAGTTCGGCAGTATGTTCACCGAGTTTGAAAAAGTCCTGAACTCCGTTTCCTTTGAGGAAAACAGCGATACGCAAACGGTTTAACGAAAGGAAGATACTATGAAAATACTGGTAATAGGCAGCGGCGGCAGGGAACACGCCATAATAATGAAGCTTGCCGAAAGCAGCCGTGTTGAAAAGCTTTACTGCACCCCCGGCAACGGCGGCATATCCCGCTATGCCCGGTGCTATGACGTGAAGGCAACCGATATAGACGGCGTTGTTGCTCTTGCAAAGGAGCTGTCAGCGGATATGGTCGTTGTCGCTCCGGACGATCCCCTTGTTATGGGAATGGTGGACGCTCTCGAAGCCGCAGGCATTCCCGCATTCGGGCCAAATAAAACGGCGGCGGTCATTGAGGGCAGCAAGGCATTTTCCAAGGAGCTGATGAAAAAATATCATATCCCCACAGCCGAGTATGAGATTTTCGACAACAGCGAAGCGGCTGTCGCATACCTAAAGGAGAAGAACACCTACCCCGCCGTTATCAAGGCGGACGGCCTTGCACTGGGCAAAGGCGTTATAATCGCTCAAAACGAGGAAGAAGCGATTGAGGCGGTAAAGTCCATGATAGACGGACGGCAGTTCGGCGAAAGCAGCGCACGGGTGGTGATCGAGGAATACTTAACCGGACCGGAAGTCTCCGTCCTTGCCTTTACCGACGGCAAGACCCTTATCCCCATGGTCTCCTCCATGGATCACAAGCGGGCTTTGGACGGCGACAATGGGCTTAACACAGGCGGCATGGGAACAGTCGCCCCCAACCCCTGCTATACCGAGGAACTTGCCCGTGAGTGCATGGAGAAAATATTTATCCCCACCATGAACGCCATGAACACCGAGGGACGGACATTCAAAGGTTGCCTTTATTTCGGGCTTATGATGACCCCCAAAGGACCCAAGGTGATAGAATACAACTGCCGTTTCGGCGACCCGGAAACTCAAGTTGTCCTGCCCCTGCTGGAGGGGGATCTCTGCGAAATTTTTGAAGCGGTACGCAACGGAACTCTGTCGGAAGTGTCCGTCAATCGGAAAAAGGGAGCGTGCGCCTGCGTTATCATGGCAAGCGGCGGTTATCCCCAATCCTACCCCAAGGGACTGCCCATTAAAGGACTTGACGAAAAGGGACAGACCGACGGCGTGTTCGTTTACCATGCGGGTACAGCCTATAAAGACGGCATGTTCCTCACCAACGGCGGACGGGTTCTCGGCGTTACCGCATCGGGGGAAACCTTGCGGGAAGCCCTTGACAAAGCCTACAAAGCCGTTGACGGCATTTCCTTTGACAACGCCCACTACAGGAAAGACATAGGCAAAAGAGCATTGAATGCCGGGCAATAATTTTTCCGTCAGGCAAAGGCTTTTGAATGGCTGTTGAATATTTATCATCGTTCATAGCCCTTTGCCTGTACTTTTTGGGAACTGTTGCCTGTGTGGGGCGGGAAAAGACTCTAAATCATTGCTTACTTAATTATATCATATCTTTTCATACTTGTCAATATATTTCTTTAATTTATTTTGCGATTTGCAAAATTCTCTTTAATGCACAATTATATACCATCAGCTTTGTGCAATATGCAACAAAGAGTACAACGCACATAAACAGCAAAAGAGGTGACCCTCTTGCCGAACACTCCCGTAAACCTTGATGTCACAGTAAGAGGCGGTATAAAAGCCTACCTTGCCGACCTGCTGTTTCCCTCCCGATGCCCCTTCTGCGACGATTTTATCCCCTATGACCGCCTTTGCTGCGACGATAGTTTCGGCGAGACCCTCTGGGCGGACGAAAACATTTGCCCCCGCTGCGGCAAAAGCATTTTAAAGGGCTGCCTTTGCGGCAGGCATACCGATGAGAACGGCTCGG
>JAMOZU010000002.1:0-4835 GCA_023667745.1 Ruminococcus sp. | reverse complement strand
AGCCACCCCCAAAGGCGAAAGTGTCAGACCTTTGTCTCTAGCTTCTAACACCCAGCCACTAATGGGATATAGCCAAGCGGTAAGGCAACGGACTTTGACTCCGTCATCGTCGGTTCAAATCCGGCTATCCCAACCATAATGGGATGTAGCCAAGCGGTAAGGCAACGGACTCTGACTCCGTCATCGCGAAGGTTCGAATCCTTCCATCCCAACCAAATTTCGCTCCGCAAAAGCGGAGCGATTTTTATTGTACAAAGGAGAATTGCCGTGATATTTCTTTCCGACCTTGACAATACGCTGATATTTTCCTATAAAAAAATGTCCCCCGATAACCTTTGCGTGGAAACGAAGGAGGGAAAGGCACTTTCTTATATGACCCGTTCTGCCGCCGTGCTTTTTCGGGAAATGACCGAAAAAATGACATTTATCCCCATTACCACCCGCTCTGTGGAGCAGTACAGCCGCATAACCTTCCCCGGCGGCTTTGTCCCTGAACTTGCTGTTGTCTCCAACGGTGCAAACCTTTTGGTAAACGGCGTTCCCGATGACCGATGGCGAGAGGAGACAGAAGATGACATATCCGCCTGCGCCTCCGAATTTTCCGCATTTGAACGCCTTCTTAAAAGCCGCCCGGAGGTTTATTTCGATATTCGCATAGTGGACGGAGCGTTTCTTTTTACAAAATGCAAAAACGCTGCACATATCATAGCCCTTATGAACAGGGAGATTTCGCCTCTTTCCACAGAGCTTTTCACCAACGGCGACAAGCTCTACGCCCTGCCGTTGACTTTGGGGAAAGAGACCGCCCTTGCACGCCTGCGCAAACGTTTCCTCGGGGAAAAATTCATCGCCGCCGGAGACAGCCTTTTTGACGAAAAAATGCTCCGTTCCGCCGACATAGCCATTGTAAAATTCGGCGAGCTTTCAGGAAAACAGCTTAACGCTTGTCAGCTGACCGAAACTTCCGACGATCCCGACTTTGCATTGAGATTGGCTCTTCGGGCAAGTCAATTGTAATGTCTCTCATTTTTCAGTTGTTTTCAACCGCTTGCTTCTTGCAGCTTACCTTTTTCACACAATAGAAGCAGGTGGGTACTATATACAAGCACGCCGCCACCCATGCGGTCTGGTCTGCGTAGCATATTGCCGTAAATCCGTACAGCGGCACCAAAAAGCGGCTTACGCATATCCTTGCTATCATTTCTATTACTCCCGAAAAAACAGCCCTGCCCGAAAATCCCAGTCCCTGGGTGGTCATTCGGCAGACGTTTAAAAAGCCTATGGCAATGTAGAAAAGCCCCAGACAGCCGAGATATTTCCCTGCGGCGTCCAGTACCGCTCCCTCGCCGCTGTCAACGAATATCCCCGCAAGATTTCTCCCGAAAAATATCAGCACAAGTCCTGCCGCCGCACCGTAGCTTACTGCAGCGGCTATACCCTTGAAAAGACCCTCTTTTATGCGGGCATACTGCCCCGCCCCGGAATTTTGGCTGCAAAATACCGATACCGCCGTTGCAACAGCGTCAAAGGGACACATTATGAACTGCTTTATCCTCATGCCCGCTGTGAACCCGGATATGTAAACGCTTCCCAAGCCGTTGTTGGCGGACTGCATTACCATGCTCCCTATAGCCGTTATGGAATACTGCAAGCCCATGGGAACGCCCATTATAAGCAGTCCCTTAACGTCTCCGGCGGTGACTTTAACGTCCTTGCCCGGCAATAGATCATTGTATTTTTTCACCGCATAGAAAAGGCAGAGTATGCCGCTTAACGCCTGTGAAGCTATGGTAGCTCCCGCCGCTCCGCCGCAGCCCCATTTAAACACAAGTATGAACAGCAGGTCAAGGATAATGTTGCTGACAGTGGAGACTGCCAGGAAAATAAACGGCGTTCTGCTGTCCCCCACAGACCGCAGAAGAGACGCCAGCAGGTTATACAACAGGCTGAAGGGCAGCCCCATAAAGATTATGAACAGGTAGCTGTAAGCGTTGCCGTAGATGTTATCCGGAGTTTGGAGAATGCGCAGTATGCCGCCGCAAAGTGAGCCGCACACGACCGTTATCAAAGCCGCAAACACAGCCGTGATAATAAGCGAGCCTTTGACAGCCCTGCGCATTTTTTTTGTGTCTCCCGCCCCGAAGGAGGACGCCACGGGAACGCCGAACCCTGCGCATATGCCTATGCAAAAGCCCATTACCAGAAACTGCACGCTGCTTGACGCTCCCACAGCCGCAAGAGCATCCGAACCCAACGCCCTGCCTACAATAGCGGCGTCGATGATGTTGTAAGTCTGCTGCAAAAGATTGCCCAGCAGCAAAGGCAGGGCAAATTCAAATATAAGTTTTAGCGGATTCCCGCTTGTCATGCTTTTGGTCATTTTCTTTCCTTTCGGGGTCAAATGTTTTTCCCACGCCATGGGCGTGGGGAAAAACCATAAATCGGTACTTTTCTAACGGCGTATCTGCGAATAATCCACAAAGCTCATATTAAGGTCAACATCTCCCGCAATGCCGTCCACTCTGCCGTCCGAGGCATACTGCCAGATGGCGAACTCATAAGGATATTCGGGAATGTCCCTGTATTCCGCCAGCCAGAAGTCATAGCCGCCTACTTTCCGCAGGTCCAGCTTCATCAGAGCCATTCTTTTAACGCTGTATATCATGGGGATATACCCCTCTCTTGCAATGCTGTTGCAGAATGCCATGGCGCACTGGTTGAGCATCTGGGAGGAGACTTTGTTTGTCCTTGCGGTCTCGTCCCCCACTATCTCCCAGTCGAACACCACCGGGTACATTATCCTGTAGCCGTCTATTTCATTAAGCAGCATGCGAGCCTCTTCCATAGCCTCTTCCACGGTCACCGCCTGAGAATAGAAGTATACCCCTATCTCCAGCCCTGCGTCCAGTGCACCTTCGGCATATTCGTGGAATTTCGGGTCGATATTCAGCGAACCTGTTTCATATCCCCTGTAACCCACTCTTATCATGGCAAAGTCAACGCCGTCTTTTTTCACCGCATTCCAGTCGATATTCCCCTGATGATAGGACACGTCCACTCCCGTAATTGTCTGCCGCACTCCGTCCACATCGTAATGCTTGTAGCCGTTTTCGCGGACGATATTGTTAAAATCAAGATTATGCCTCGGAACGTCCTGCAAAGGAGCGAGCCATATATCGCCGTATGTAGGGTCATCGAGAACGACCGAGTCGCCGTCGTCGTAATATTCATATACCTTTGAGGCTTGGGCTGATATGTATTCCTCGTCGTCCCTGACGGTGTTTGTCAGCAGTATGACCGTTACCGCCAGTATCACAATGCAGATCGACTGGGAAATGATAAATATTTTTTTGTAATCCCTGTCCTCAGCCTTTCCCCGTTTGACGTGTTCCTTTTCGGGCAAGGGAGCAGGATTTTTTATCTCGTCCATAATATGATCTGTTCCGGGCAAGTCCGAAACATATTTTCTCCTTTCCGGGCATTTTTTGGGAAACGCCGTAATCAAGTGTTCCTGCGGCATGCTTTCGGGTAATTTCACCATCGGGAAGATACGTCAATAAAAAGTCATATATAATATTATAACACATTTTTCGGCATTTGTCATCAATTAAAGCCTTAAAATCTCTTGTGATTTTTAACAAAATAATTTAAAATGATTTAAAGTTTTATGTAAATATTTTACAAAGGATTATTTTTTTATACAGCCTGAAAATTTCGGAAAATACCCTCGATGTAAAATACAAGACCTTGCCTTGGGAACAAATGTCCGTCCTCCGGCAAGGTCATATTGGGAGCTTTTCTAATAGCTGTACAGCTGGCACTTTATCATACCGTTATACAGCTTCCGCCGTTTGCGAGCCTGTTTGCCGAAAAATTTTTCGAAATCCTCATGGGGAGAGATGACAGCGCAGGGGTGTTCCTTGTCGGCAAGGAACACTTTTCCCATTTCACGGTAAAGTTCCTCCGCTTCCTTTAATTCGAGCATTCTTTCGCCGTAGGGCGGGTTGCAGACGGTGAGAGTGCCGGGCTTGTTTTGGTAGCTGCGGATGTCCGCCTGCTCTATGCGAATACGTTTTTTTACCCCTGCGGCGGTGCAGTTGGCTATGGACAGTTCAACGCATTGGGGGTCGATGTCATAGCCGTATGCAAAAAAATCGCTGTCACGGATAATGCCGTCCATGGCTCTTGTCCGCTCGCTTTTCCACAGCTCGGCGGGTATCTGCCGCCATTTTTCGGCGGCAAAGGTGCGTTTGAGACCGGGGGCAATGTTCAGGGCTTTGTAGGCGGCTTCGATAAGGAATGTGCCGCTGCCGCAGAATGGGTCGCAGAAAATAGTATCACGCTTTACCATGGAGATGTCAACGATTCCTGCGGCAAGGGTCTCTTTAATTGGGGCGGCGTTGGAATTTCGGCGGTAGCCCCTCTTGTGAAGCCCCGCCCCGGAAGTGTCGAGATAAAGGGAAAATTCGTCCTTTAAAATATTGAATTGCAGCTGATGAACAGCCCCGGTTTCTTCCATATAGCCTGTTTTGTAAACTCCGCAAAGGCGGTCGGCGGCAGCCTTTTTTATGATAGACTGACAGGCGGGGACGCTGGAGAGCTTTGAGGACAGTGAATGCCCCTTGACAGGGAATGAATCGCTTTTGCCGATAAACTCCTCCAACGGCAGGGATTTCACCCCCTCGAAAAGTTCGTCGAAGGTGACGGCTTTAAACCGTGCAAGCAGTATCTGCACCCGCTCCGCCGAGGCAAGGCAGAGGTTGGCTCTTGGGATAAACTCGATGCCGCCCTCAAAGCACACCCGCCCATCGGTGACGGTGATATTTTCGCCGCCT
>JAMOZU010000029.1 GCA_023667745.1 Ruminococcus sp. | reverse complement strand
GCCGTGTGCGAATATGCCGCACCGCCGCCCGACCGTTAGTTGCTCGGTTGCTGTTAATTGTTCTATATTGCTTTCATCTTTCAAAACGCTTTTTTGGGTGGTCGGGCGGCGGTTTTTGTAACTTGCTCCTACGATGCTTTTATTTATTCTGCTATGTCAGCTACAGGCGGCTTACGCCGCAAGGGCTCTGCCCTTAAACCCGCAAGGTCTCCGCCCCTTGACCCCGCCGGGGGTGACATTCCCCGGACCCCACAGCACAATGTACCATTACTGCTCTCGTAAGACTTTACTGTTTGTGTTCGCTTCACTGCTCTAGCCTCCGGCGTGAGCTTTGCTCACGTTCTGACATCTAGCTTCTTGCCGTTTTTCAGCACGGGGGACAGATACTTGTACACCGCCACCGTCACCGCCGTTGAGCAAAGCCCCTTTACGAACGTAAAGGGCATATTGAACCAAACCAGCGCGTCAAGAAGCGTTTCCACATTGGGATTGAGCGCACGGTAAGCCTTTATAATGGTCTCCATTTCCATAAACCGTGTGTAGAAAGGGTAACTGATGAAATAGTTCACGGGAATGCTTATCAGAGCCATTACCACCGACCCCAGCAATGCCCCTATTATAGCCGTCCTGCGGGTCTTTTTCGCTTTGTAGACAAGCCCTGCGGGTATCACAAGCCCGCAGCCTATAATGAAATTCGCCAGCTCCCCTATTCCCGCCGAGTAGGTTATCCCTATGTTCACCAGATTTTTTATCAGGCACACAAACACCCCCGACATAGGACCCACCGCAAACGCCGCAATGAGTGCGGGCAGCTCTGAAAGGTCGAACTTAACGAAATCGGGGATAAACATAGGCAGGGATATTTCCGCAAACATCAGCACCGACGCCATTGCCCCCATTAATGCGGTTATCGTCAGCTGACGGGTCTTGCTTATTTCCTTGTTGGGTTTGAAAATATTGTTTTTCATAAAAATTACCTCCATGGTTTGGTTTGTGCTTTTACATACTTCAAAAATAAAAATCCCTTGAAACAAAACTCGTTTCAAGGGACGTTTTCACGCAGATAATTGCCGCCGCTTGATAATAATACAGCAGCGAACAATTGCCTGTTTCTTCCATCCGGACTGTAACCGTCGGTTTCGGATTTTCACCGAGATCGGCATTGGTTTGACAAGGCAAACCAACGTTTGCGGACTTACACGGACAACATCGCCCATGCTCACCGCCGGTGGGGACTTTCACCCCGCCTTGAAACAATTTGCATTTTTATTCGGTTGTATCACGGCAGCGGTCAAAGCGAACCGCCGTCACGTATTCACGTTTCAGCTTTCCTCTTCGCCGCCTGCCGTGTCAAGGTCAAATTCCAGAAGCTCGCCGCAGCGGGGACAGGTAATGGTACCCTCGGCGATCATGCCCTCGTTGAGGCTGATAGTGTCACCGCAGGTGGGGCAGGTCACCTCGTATATTTCCTCTTCCTCGAAAACTTCCTCTTCCTCCGGCTCTTCAAAGTCCTCGCCCTCGTCCTCCGGCTCGGTCTCGTAGAAATCGCCCTCTATCTCGCCCAAGTCCTTGTCAATGTCGTCCACAAGCTCCGCCAGTTCCCCCATGTCGTCATGGGTCTGCTCTATCTGATGAGCCATATCCGAGAGTATCTCCGCAATAAGGCAGATGACCTCGTCGTCTGACTTCAAGCCTTTCATCAGCCCCCGCAGATACGCTGTCTTTTCGGATAATGATTTGAAGTCCATTAAAATGCCTCCTTGGAGCATTTACGCTCTTTCCATATACTCGCCCGTGCGGGTATCTATCCTGATAAGGTCGCCCTCGTTGATGAACAGGGGAACTTTTATCTCCGCTCCCGTTTCAAGAGTTGCGGGCTTTGTGGCATTGGTGGCGGTGTCTCCCTTGAAGCCGGGGTCGGTCTGGGTGACAGTAAGCTCCACGAAGTTGGGAGGCTCTACCGCAAAGACTTTGCCTTTATAGGAACATACCTTGCATATCATCTGCTCTTTTACGAACTTGAAGCTGTCCCCCAGTTCCGCAGAGCTTATGGGAGTCTGCTCATAAGTCTCCGGATCCATGAAATAGTAAAGAGACCCGTCGTTGTAGGAATACTCCATATCCTTTCTCTCAACGAACGCCGTGGGGAACTTGGCGGAGGGGTTGTAGCTCTTTTCCACCACCGACCCCGTGATAACGTTCTTTACCTTTGTCCTTACGAACGCTGCGCCCTTTCCGGGTTTAACGTGCTGAAACTCCACTATCTGGAGAACGTTGCCGTCCTCCTCAAATGTCATACCGTTTCTGAAATCTCCGGCTGTGATCATATTTAAACCTCCATAAAGTCCGGCTGCCGATATTGTTTAATAAGTTGCCTTACGCTTTTCTATTTTCCGTAACAGAACACATTTCCTCGGCACGCCTTTAAAAATCATCATATATTAATATCATATCACACTTTCCCGAAAAATGCAATACCTTTTTTATAATTTTATCAGATTTTTTGGCGCATTTGTTAAATTCATACAGTTATCGGGGGTGATAACCACGAAATCTTCTATCCTTACGCCAAATTTTCCCGGCAGATATATCCCCGGCTCAACAGTTATGACCATATTTTCCTCTAAAACGGTCTCGTCTCTCGTGTTGGCTGCGGGGGACTCGTGAATCTCCAGCCCCACGCAATGCCCCAGACCGTGACCGAAATTGTCCCCATAGCCCTTTTGAGCAATAAAGTCACGGGCAATTTTGTCAAGGGCTTTCCCCGTTATTCCCGCCCTTGCGGATTTTATGGCGGTCTCCTGCGCCTCCAGGACTATATTGTAGACCTTTTCCTGCTCCTCGGAAACGTCCCCCACAGCCACCATCCTTGTCATATCACTATGATAGCCATCGTAAACCGCCCCGAAGTCCATCAGCACAAAGTCCCCCGCCTGCACCGCCCTGTCCGAAGGAACGCCGTGTGGCATGGACGTATTGGCGTTGCACAAAGCGATAGTCTCAAAGGAAATATCCTCCGCCCCGCTTTTGAGCATACGAAAATTAAGCTCCAAGGCAATGTCCCTTTCGGTAACGCCGGGCTTTATAAAGTTAAGGATATTTTCAAAAGCCCCCTCGGCTATCCGCTGGGCTTTGGTTATCGCCTCTGTCTCATCGGGGGATTTTATCCGCCGCATTTTCCCGATTATCTCGCTTAGACCGCCTTCCGCAGACACTTCCGCACCGCTGCCCGCAAGCTCTTTTTTCATCTTTTCAAAGGCGGACAGAGTGACCTTCTCCCCCTCCACCCACACGGATTTTGCATTATGCTTTTTGATAAGCTCCGACAGCTGTTCAAAGGTTTTATCCTGTTTTATAACCTGACAGCCTTTGACAACTTCCCTTGCCTTTTCGATATAGCGGAAATCAATAATAAGATATGCGGCGTTATTGAATACCGCCGCAATCCCCGCCGAGGACTTCATTCCGGTAAAATACCGCCTGTTTATATCGTCCCCGATTATCCCGCACACCCCATCCGGGACAGCGGCGCAAAGCTTTTCTAAGCGTTCTTCACAGTTCATTTTATGTTCACACCTTTTCCTCAATTATCATCTTTACCGCCCTGACACCCAAAATATAGCTGTCCTTCCCGAACCCCGCAATCTGCCCGGCGCACACCGGAGCTATCACCGACTTATGCCTGAACTCCTCCCGGCTGTGGATATTTGACATATGCACCTCCACCACGGGAATTTTCACGGCGGCAATAGCGTCCCTTATGGCATAGCTGTAATGAGTGTACGCCCCCGCATTCAGGACTATGCCGGAAAATTCAAGCCTTGCGGCATGAATTTTATCGATAATGCCTCCCTCGCTGTTGGACTGGAAGCACTCGCATTTGTCAAAACCCATCTGCGCCGCCGCTTCTTTTATCTCGGCGCACACGCTGTCATAGCTGTCGCTGCCGTAAGTCCCCGGCTCACGCTCGCCCAGCAGATTTAGATTCGGACCGTTGATTATAAGTATTTTCATAAATAAATTCCTTCCCTGTTAGCAGCCGGAGATTAAGAGGCCGGAATTGTAAATTTTTTCCGATTACTTATTACTTAAAGAAGTTGCTCCTCGCCTTCGGCATGAACGAAGTTCACATTCTGACCCCTATACATTCAGCTCCGCCGTCTCTCCCGTGCAGTCGGGGTACTTATCCAACAGCGGTTTCACGCATTCGACGATAAACTCCGTCACCTGCTCGGAGCTTCTGCCGGTGTAATTTTCGGGAATAAGGATATTTTCTATATCTTCCCGTTTAAGTCCGAACATATCGTCCGCCAATATCCTCTCGATAAGGTCGTTGTCAAGCCCCTCTTCCTTTACCCGCTTTCCCGCTTCCATGGCGTGAGTGCGGATACGCTCGTGAAGCTGCTGACGGTCTCCGCCCTTTTGTACAGCGTCCATCATAATATTTTCGCTTGCCATAAAGGGCAGCTCCGCCATTACCCGGCGGCGTATTATCTTGGGATATACCACCAGCCCCGAGGTCACGTTTATGAGAATGTTAAGAATAGCGTCCGCCGCAAGAAACCCTTCCGCAACGGAAATTCTCTTGTTTGCGCTGTCGTCGAGAGTGCGCTCGAACCACTGCGTACCTGCTGTAAAAGCGGGGTTCAGGGAATCTATCATAAGATAACGGGCAAGGGCTGTTATCCGCTCGCACCGCATGGGATTGCGTTTATAGGGCATTGCCGACGAACCTATCTGATTTTTCTCGAAAGGCTCTTCCATTTCCTTGAAATTCTGTAAAATGCGCAGGTCGTTGGCAAACTTCATAGCCGACTGGGCGATGTTGGAAAGAGTGTTCAGCACCATTGTATCGGCTTTTCTCGAATAGGTCTGCCCCGACACGGGTACTACCTCTTCAAATCCCATCTCCTCCGCTATCATCTTTTCCAGTTCCTTTACCTTGCCGCTGTCCCCGTGAAAAAGCTCCTTAAAGGAAGCCTGCGTCCCGGTCGTTCCCTTGGAACCTAAAAGTTTAAGGCTTTTTATGCGGAACTCCAGCTCTTCCTCGTCCATTAAAAGCTCGTTTATCCAAAGGGTCGCCCTCTTGCCCACGGTGGTAAGCTGGGCGGGCTGAAGATGAGTGTAGGCAAGGGCGGGGGTGTCTTTCCATTTATCCGCAAAATCCGCCAGCTGTGCAATAACGGTTATGAGCTTCCTGCGGACAAGCTCCAGACCCTCCCTCATAATGATAACGTCCGTATTGTCCCCCACATAGCAGGAAGTCGCCCCCAGGTGTATCACCCCAGCCGCTTTCGGGCAGCACTGACCGTAAGCGTATACATGAGCCATCACATCATGCCGCACCTGCTTTTCCCGCTCGGCGGCGCAAGTATAGTCGATATTATCGATGTTCGCTTCAAGCTCCGCCACCTGCTCGGCAGTAACCGGCAGACCCAGTTTCATCTCCGCTCTTGCCAGAGCCACCCACAGCCTCCGCCATGTGGTGAATTTTTTATCCGAAGAAAAAATATACTGCATTTCCTTGCTTGCATAGCGTGTGCAGAAGGGGGATTCATAGCTGTTAGTATTCATTTTAATCTATCCTTTCAGAATTTGGGGAACATTGTCAGCGGAATATTGACCGCTCCCGTTTTATTTATTCGACAATAGCCAGTTTCTGCTTTAATGCTTCCTGCAGAACTGCGGAGAAATTAATGCCCGCCTTTTCCGCTTTATCGTTAAGCCACGAGGGAATAGTGCAGTTTTTCTTAACGCTCCTGTTGTCAAGCATTCGGCGGTATGCGGTAAAATCAACGTCCACAAGCGTTTTTATTTCGTCAGACTTGCACTCTACCGCATTTATATCCGAAGGAACGGGAACAGCTTCATTATGATCCTGTTTGCTTAAACCTATTGCGCTGATAGCATCCCTTGCCATTTCCACAGCTTCGGGTATGGTTGTGCCGAAAGTGCTGCTGCCGAAATCGGGAACTTTTACAAGATACCCGCTCCCGTCCTCACAGCGTTCAAGAATAATAGGGTAACATTCTTTCATATCCGATACACTCCTTTTATATGCCCATTTGGCTGTCACTTTAAATTCCATTTCTTTATAATATGCTTTGCAAGATTCTCATTAATTTCCCTGTGTCTCGGTATTGATTCTGTGCCGCTCCCTTTTCTGTAAATATCATTCTCTGTCGTATTCCCGGCCGTTTTTCTTCATCAGCTTTATTAAGGAAACGCTGGTTAAATCGTATTTTTATTATCCGTAATCTTCACAAGTCCCTACGTTGGGCGGTATTTTCCCCGCCTACGGCGGGGAAAATACCTTAAATCAGCAATTCCTTAAGTCCCGCTGTTTCAAACATACCTCTCCTTTCTATATTATACGCCTTTTATGCGTATTTGTCAATGGAGAATATATAGTTTAAGCCGGGAAAATGAAAGTGTATTTTGTGCATATTATACAAATATTTCATTGAACTAAGGAAGGAAAGCTATCCTAAGGCTATTTCCGGTCAATCATAAGAACGCAGCATTTCCGAGCGACAAGACAATTAATACTCTGGGGAATGTTACAACTGCCGAATACAACAGTCCGGGCAAGGTATCTTTCGCCGTTGACGAAAAGGGCAGGAGAACGTCCTATGAATATGACGATTTCGGCAATATGACAAAAATATCCTATCCGGACGGCACGGCCGAAACATTCATTCCGCAAGTTTTTACATCTGTGTAAATCCTTGTCACGTCCGCCATGTCCGTAAAATCAGCAAAACCCGGATAGGAATTTGAATGCCCCATAAGTCCGGAAATTGTCAGACCGTCAACGCCGTTTTCATTAATACTAATCCCTTTTTAAAACAATTAAAACTATTAACCGTTAACTTTCCTCGCCCCCATTATCCCCGCCGCCGTCAAGGCTGACAATACTATAGGCAGTATCGCATTGCCTGCGGTGTGTGCGGTGTTATCATCGGCTTGTGCGGCTGCAGCCCCCGCCTGAACGTCCTCGAAGATAGTGTCCCCCAGCTCCTCATCGGTGTTGTTTGAAACGCTGGGAGCTGAATTGGTGCGCAGGTCAAGCTCCGGATTGGTCACATACACCCAGCCGCTCGGCAGGAAGTCCAGATACACCCAGTCGTTTCCTGCGGGGTCTCTGTAAACATATGCCGCCCGCTCGCCCAAGTTAGCCGTGTCGCCGTTTGTGAACCATTCGTCCCCCTTAACGCAGACAGTCTCCGTCTCCCCCGAATAAGGATATGTCCATAAATACAAATATTCCTTAGCCTCAAAGCCATCCAGCTGACCCGCATAGGGAGTAAGTTCGCTTTGATGCTCCTCCGCAAAGGCAATGTTGTCGTAAACAAGGGAAACATTCTCCATTCTGAACCAGCCCCCAAGCCCCGTTTCCGAATAGAGATACCCCCATATAACGCCGCTGCCGTCCACATAGGAAACATTGGTGGAAATCTTTTCCCCCGCATTCACCCGGCGTACAGCCGACAGATCAAAGGGACTTGCGTAAACGTCAAAATCGGTTAGTGCCGTAAAATCCCTGTAATCGTGCAGCTCACATTCGCTGCCGTAAGCCTCGTAAAAAGCGTCCTGGGGAGCGGTCAGCTCGTCGTCGTCTGCGCTTGCGGTAACTCCCGCCGCAAACACAACGCCCAGAGCCATTACTGCGGATAACATTCTTAAAATTTTCTTTTTCATAGTAAGTTCCTCATTTCTTTTTATTCTTTTTTATTAACAGTACCGTGACGATTATCACAGCCGCTGTAAGCAAAATAACCGGGAAATAACGCCCTATTCCGTAAACAACGATCGAGAACGGGTCTGCCATCACATCTCCGCCTACGGGAAATTTTACAAGAGCCGCCAATTTAATCACTCCCTTTCCGATTTGTTCAGTACCTTATTTACAAGGGAAACCGTAAACCCGATAAATTTTTTAAACAGCCATATTAACGCAAGCAGAACCAAAAGGGCAACAATGATTATTATCACCGCATTTTCTTCCCAGAATTTCTCAAGTATTCCTTTTACGTCAATATAATCGCCCTCAACAATATATAACTCCGCCCGCAGCATAACCGCCGTTATCTTATTTATAAAATTCATTGCGCTTTTAAACTCCTATATTAATTTTCCTATAAAAAACGAAAAGCAGTTAGCCCCCGCCGAGAACAGCAGCGGACGTTTAATATCCGTCCACCCCTTGTATACCCGCCACTCGGCAATCACCGCCGATATTTCCAATACAGCCGTGACAATCGCCATGCTCCCCTCTCCCCATAAAAATCCGTATCTGCATATATAGTAAACGCAAGTGACAACTGGGTTTGTGAGGATATTGCAGAGGACGTTTATTTTAAGAGCCTCTCCCCTTATCCCCAGCAGCAGGGCGAACAGCAGTTCAAAGAGTATCGTCAGCAGGAGAGAAACTCCCATGGCGGTAATTATTATCCCTGTCATACCTCTTCCCCCGCCTTCTTAAAGCCCCAAAGGAGCAGTATACCCGACAGAGCGCACAGCCCCGCCATTGCAAAGCCGCTTATCCGCAAGCCGCCGTTAAGGTAAAGCGGGATATATCCCAAAAACAGCCCGAATGTCAGCAGCCCGAAGGAAAATCCCCGCCCGCCCTTCATAATGTCCGCCGCCGCCCGCAGGGTTATGGGCATGGTCATATTGAAAAGGAAGACCGCAAAAAGCCCCGCAATAATATTCCCCGAAAATATGTACAGCACAGCCGCCAGCCCCATGGAAACAGCAGCCGCCGCTTTTTTCCCGAAAATGTCCGACGCATAGCCTCCCGCCGCCTTTCCGAGGGCCGTTGCCGCAACAGCCGCCAACGCCGCCCCCTGTAAAGCCGCTTTCCAGGGCAGACTTACCGTAAATCCCCCGAAACTCCGCAGGACAACCACGGCAGTAAACATCACAAGAGCCGTTACAGCTCCTTTGGGCATTTTACCGGGACTTTCCGTAAACTTTGCGGGACTTCCCGCAGTATCTTCAAGCCGTAAGACCTTCGGCAACAGGAACAACGCCGCCCCCCATATGAACATTACCCACATCATAACAGCGGGCAAAACTTTTGTACCCTTTCCCCAAACCGTACCCAGATACAGCCCCACAGCCCCCGGTGACACGAACACCCCCAGCGCACCCGAACTTTTATACTCGTCCAGCACATACACGCCGCCCCCCAAGTGAAACAGCGCATTCCCCACCCCAAGCATTACCGCCGCCATAATATTCGCCCCCATAAGGCTCATAAACGGATATGCCGCCCCTATGAGAGCGCACCCCGCCGCCGCACCCAAATGCCCCCTGCCGTACCTGTCAAACAGCACTCCCAAAGGCATTTGCAGGGCGAAAGCGCAGAAATTGTAATACAGCAATATCTCCCCCCGCCCATCGTAAACGGAGCGGAATATAATGAATGCGCAAGCCATATCCACAAAAAAGTGGGCTACGGAATAGGCGGCTGTCATGATGTGCTTTTTCATTTCGGTTCACCCAATTTTGCAGTTAATAGTTAATAATTAATAGTTAAGGCAATACCGATTAAGTAGGATTTAAATTATTTTTAAATTCCAAAAATCCTTATGTTAGGCGGTTTTTCTTCCGCCTTCGGCGGGAGAAAAACCTTAAATCGGTAATTCCTTAATAATTAGGTAATATCGGGTCAATGTTTCCCCCGCATATGTTTCGGAAAATGCCCCACGGCAAATTCCGTCAAATTCCAACAAGCCGTTTGTTTTGATACTTCCCCTAATATAAAAACGTTTGTGAACTTTAAAATGTTTCATTTTCGGGAAAATTTCGGCGGAATAGACAAACGGAGACTGTTATCTTTATTCAAAATGCCACAGTGACCCTTTCCCTTGCCCCATCTTGAAATTCTTCCCTATTACCCTGCCCATATAGGACTTTGCATACCTTACCGCATCGGGAAGTCCGCATCCCTCCGCCAGTCCGCATGCAATAGCCGAGGACAGCGTACAGCCCGTACCGTGGGTGTTGGGATTGTCAATGCGGGGGCAGGAGAGTATCTCCGTTTCTCCTTTGTAAAAGAGTATATCCTCCGCATATTCCCCCGTAAGATGCCCCCCCTTTACAAGCACAGCCCCCGGGGTCATTTCCGACAGCTTTTTTGCCGCCGTTTTCATATCCGAAAGGTCGTGTATTTGCATATTGCAAAGGACTTCCGCCTCCGGGATATTGGGGGTAATAATATCCGCTATGGGGAAAATTTCCCGTATCATAGCCGATACCGAGCTGTCATCCGAGAGCTTTCCTCCGCTTGCGGCGACCATTACCGTGTCGCAGACTATGTTTTTTGCCTTGTGCGCCCTGAGCCTTTCCCCTATGACCGCCGTACTTACAGCGTTCCCCACCATGCCTATCTTAACGCTTGCCGGGGGAATATCCCGGAACACAGCGTCTATCTGCCCTTTGAGCATTTCGGCGGAAACCGCCTCCCACCCCTTTACTCCCATGGTGTTCTGGACTGTCACCGCCGTAAGGGCGGTCATTGCATAATGCCCCCAAGCGGAAATTGTCTTGATGTCCGCCTGTATTCCCGCTCCGCCTATAGGGTCGGAACCCGCTATCGACAGCACGGGTCTTATTTCCCTTTCCCCGCCCAAGTCAACGCCCTCGTATAATTTTTCCTCGTTCATATCAATGTTATCTCCTTTTCTTATGGTGTGCGGTATTTTCCCCGCCGCAATGGCATAAATGCCTGGGGAAAGCCTTAAATCAGCATTTCTCCTGCCCTTGTCGGTTTATTTCAAGGGAAATTTTCTTCAGCTCCCTTGCCGTATCTTCGATCTCCCGCTCCGTCCCCTTTCCGAATATCGCCGATATGACCACTATCCCTTTAACCCCCGTCCCCGTAAGAGCCGCCGCATTTTCGGTGTTTATCCCCCCTATGGCGTACACCGGGACAGTCACCGCAGAGCAAATCTCTTTGAGTCCCTCGATTGACAGGGGAACTGCATTTTCCTTTGTGACCGACCCGAAAACCGCCCCGCAGCCGAGATAATCAGCCCCCTCTTTTTCCGCTTCGACCGCCTGCGACACCGTCTTCGCCGTTACTCCTATAATTGCCTTTTCCCCCAGTATCTCCCTTGCCTTGCGGGGACTGCCGTCCTCCTGCCCAAGATGAACCCCCTGCGCCCCCGCCTCTTTTGCGGTGTACACGTCGTCGTTGACGATAAGCGGAACGCCGTATTTTTCCGTGACTTTCAGCAGCTGCCTTGTCCGCCGTATATATTCCTCACGGCTTATATTTTTTTCTCTTATCTGTATCATATCCGCCCCGCCCCGCAAAGCCGATTCCACGGCTTTTTCAATGGGTACGGCGGAATTGCCGGTTATGGCGTAAAGGGTGATGTTTTGGTTCATGGCGGTTTCCTCTTTTTGAAAACGGTTTGATTTATCGGTATTTGTGACCAACATGCGCCCTGACGGGCGGCGGTTAAAGTTACTTGCTCACGTAATGCCGTCATTTGCAACGTACTGTTCAACGGCTTACGCCGTTGGGGCTCTGCCCCAAACCCCGCAAGGGCTCCGCCCTTGACCCGCCGGGGGTGATCTCCCCAGACCCCCCAACGTGCGCAACTGCTCTTGTAAAGCCTTCCCCATTCGGTCACCCTTTCAATCTCTAACCTCTAACCTCTAACCTCTCTTTGCCCTCACCCCCTAATATCCGGTTAGTAACTCTAACAGCGCACATCTTTCCGCACATAGAGCATGTATGCTTATCCTCCGGGGGCGTACTCTCGAAATATTCCCTCGCCTTTTCCCCGTCCTCGGCAATGGCGAACATCTTCTCCCAGTCAAGCTCATGGCGAGCCTCTGCCATCCGGTCGTCCCTGTCCCTTGCATGGGGAACGCGCTTGGCTATGTCCGCCGCATGAGCCGCTATCTTCGCCGCCATTATCCCCTCTTTCACGTCGCTTATATCCGGCAGCCGCAGGTGTTCCGCAGGGGTAACATAGCACAGAAAATCGGCTCCGCTTGCCGCCGCTACCGCCCCGCCTATTGCGCTTGTGATATGGTCGTACCCCGGAAAAATATCCGTAACTATAGGTCCTAAAACGTAAAAGGGAGCGTTATGGCAAAGCCGTTTCTGCAAGGTCATATTGGCGGCTATCTCGTTGAGTGCCATATGCCCCGGTCCTTCCACCATTACCTGAACGTCCTTTTCCCAAGCCCTTTTTGTAAGCTCCCCCAGCTCTATAAGCTCGCTTATCTGCCCGGCGTCCGTGGCGTCCGCAAGGCAGCCGGGGCGCAAAGCGTCCCCAAGGCTTATGGTTACGTCATATTCCCGCAGTATCTCCAGCAGTTCATCGTAATGCTCGTAAAAGGGATTCTCCTTCCCCGTCAGCTTCATCCATGCAAACAGCAGCGAACCGCCTCGTGACACTATGTTCATCTTCCGCCCCCGACGCATGAACGCCTCCGCAGTCCGCCTGTTTATCCCCGCATGTATCGTCATAAAGTCAACGCCCTCTTCGGCGTGAGCTTTTACCACTTTGAGAAACTCCTCCGCCGTAATATCGGGCAGTTCCTTTTCCAGATACCCCACAGCGTCATACACGGGAACAGTCCCTATCATTGCGGGGGACATTTCTATGAGCTTTTTCCGAAAAGCATTTGTCTTCCCGCAATTGCTGAGATCCATTATTGCGTCCGCTCCCAGTTTTACCGACAGCTCCGCTTTTTTCGTCTCCCTTTCGTAATCACGGCAGTCCCCGGAAACGCCTAAGTTTACGTTTATCTTCGTCCGCAGCCCCTCGCCTATCCCTTGGGGAGCAAGGGACTTGTGGTTCACGTTTGCGGGAACGGCGACAGTCCCCCTTGCTATCCTTTCCCTTATTTCATCGGGGGATATGTACTCCCTTTCTGCTGCGGCTTTCATTTCCGGGGTGACTATTCCCATTTTAGCCGCCTGCATTTGTGTTTTGTATTCTCTCATATCAATTTCTCCTGTGTCAGGGAAATGCTGATCAAATCGGATTTAATAATCCGTAAGTTTTGCAGATCCCTATGTTGTGCAAAAACCTTAAATCAGCAATTCCTTGGCTTTTGTTTGCTTCGGGGGGACTTATTCATTATCCCCTTGGGATTCTTCCCGGTTCGAGTGCATTTTCTTATAGCTCAAAGGACTCATTCCCACATATTTTTTAAACTTGTTATGGAAATAGTTAATATTGGTGTACCCCACCGTCTCGGCAACTTCATACACCTTGTACTCCTCGCATTCCAGCAGACGTTTTGCCTCTGTTATCCTTATCCTGTCAAGGTAATTGTTGAAATTCTCTCCCGTGTAACGGTGGAAGACTTTCCCCAGATATGCACTGTTGTAGCCGAATATCCCCGCCAGCTGTTCCAAACGCAGTTCCCTGCTGTAGTTGGCTCTGATATACTGCACCACCCGCTCCATATTGCTTTTTGTGCTTTTCCCGAAACAGCCGTCGGAAACGTTTCCCAGAAGTTCCTCCGCCGCCTTTGTCATTTCGTAAAGGCTGCCGCTGTTTTCGAGGTTTGCGATAAATTCATCCGTGATAAGGTTTTCCGGTTTTTTGTCCGCCGCACTCCGTATAAGTTTCGAGCGGATATCCATAAGCATTGTGATACAGCTTATTTTAGCTCGTTCGGGAGTGTTCCCCGAATACATCTGGGAGCGCATAAAATCCCCCATGGCGGCGGATATTTTTTCCTTGTCGTTTATCTCCATGTAAGCGCAGATATTTGCGGCAATATCCGCCGTTTCGGCAGGAGACTTGCTTATTATATCCGGGGTAACAAGCCCCAGATGCCTGTAGATGAAAATGCTTCTGTAAACGCTTTCCGCAAAGGCATAGGAATCCTTTATCCTGTCCGGCGTGGGGACATATTCTCCACAGGCTATGAACACCCCTCGGCACTCCTCTGCTATCCTTTCGAGAGTCTCTTTTATTTCCGATTTGCCCTTGCCCTTGAAAAGAACCGCCGTAATGCCGCTCATATCCACCGTAACCGTATCTGCGTTGGAAATGCCGCCCAGTCTTTCCCGCACTTTCCCGTACAGCACCCCCTGCTCTTCCCTTGACAGACCGGGGTCGCAGCATATGACAACGGCGCAATAGGCGGAGAACTCGTATTTTCTCGTCATAGTCTCCACTATCTCGCTGTCCCCCGCAAACAGACCCTTTACAAGCTGCTCGTTGAGATATTCCCTGCCTATCTCCTGTTTATACCGTCGGTCACGCTCACGGTTTATCTTTTCCCCCGCCGTTTTTATCGCTTCGATAAGCTCGTCCTCGTCCACGGGCTTTAGTATGAAGTTTTCCACTCCCAGTGCAATGGCTGTTTTGGCGTAGGAAAAATCCGAGTAACCCGAAAGTATCAGCACTTTTCCCTTAAAGCCCATAGCCTTTGCGGATTCGGTCATTTCAATGCCTGTTTTGCCGGGCATTTTTATGTCGGCTATGACGATATCCGGATCGACGGTCATTATCTTGTTAAGCCCCTCGTCGCCGTCGTCGGCTTCGTCAACGACCTCGCACCCTATCTCGTCCCAGGGGATCATCATTTTTATCCCCTGCCGCACATTCGGCTCATCGTCCACAAGCAAAACTTTGAACATGGTTATCACCGTCTTTCTTGAAATTTTTTTGGGGAAATGCGGTTAGTTTTTGGGAAACTGTCAGAGACTCCGACTTTGCTTTAATTTATCGGTCTATGTCAGTGACATTGCGCCCTGACGGGCGGCGGCGATGCTGATGTGTC
>JAMOZU010000299.1 GCA_023667745.1 Ruminococcus sp. | reverse complement strand
TGCGTCTGTAAAGGGAATATCCAAAGGCGGAGCATTTACAAACAAACCTTTTTTTTGTCACTGCTTTGAGCGTTTCTTTTATTTCATATTCCGAAAAACGGAATTTGGGTTTTGACAAAACATCTTCGTACTCATTGTAAATTCTGCTGTCATAAGAAGGAATAATAATGCCTGCTGTTACCAGATTCAATACTTTTGCGGGCGTACATTTTTTAGACAGCAATGAGGACACAAGAATAACCGCACGCATATCTATTCTCCCCGACGGGCTGCCGCAATTTCGGCGTCTATCTCTTCGGGAGTCATTATGCCGTTCATTTCCGACTGCTGCTGCATAAGCTTTATTGCCGACATTGCCCTTGCCTGTTTTATTGACAGGATAAGGTCGTCGTAATTGTCATTGGTGATTTTGAGCATAATGGCAGCAGGCTTGCCTTTATCGGTAATAATTGCGTCATTTATCGCCGTAAGACCTCCCAATATTTCTTCGGGAATAGTCTTCATCTCGTCAACCGTATAGAACTTCATACTCTCATCATCAGCTTTCCCATAATATATCAAAAATCTCCCCCTTGCCGTCAAAATAGACCGCCAGCCGTTCGTCCGACAAATCCATATCAAAGCAAAGGTCGATAACATAATACGGTTTGCCGTCCGTTTCGCCGAGCTGACAGCTGAAATCGGCTATACCGAGCCTTTCCGCCATTTTCTCAAATGTAAGTTCGGAGGGGTCTGCGGAAAAGATACTGCGGATAACATCGCCGTCAAATTCGTCCCTGTGAAATTCCATAAAATCGCTTACCCTGTTGTACGGTTCGCTTTCCTCGCCGGCAAGGGCTGCTTTCACAGCCACCTTTGCCTTTTCCTCAAAGGTCTCCCAATCGTCCAGAGCCGCCGCCGCTTTTTCCGCAGCCTCTTCGTTTGCGGCAACAGCCTCGGTAATGCTAAGGTAAAACGACCTGCCATTCGGAGCGGTCACATATTCAAAATAACCATAATCCTCGTCACAGTCTATTCCGGGAAATTTTTTGCTGTTTAAGATCATAGCAAATTCCTCCTGTCTGAAACCGGGCGGCTTTTCCCCCGCCTGAAAGCGGGAACAACCTATTTAATAAGTAAAAAGATTTTATTTTATTTGGTTTTATACAAGCTGCCCCTCCCAAAGGCGGGGAAAAGCCTTAACATCAAATGAATTTCAGATTATTCTCTATCATAGCGCACCTTTGCTTTACGCAGTCAACGGAACGGAGGGGGTCGGAGGGAGTATTAAAGGTATAGTCCATGAGCTTGTCGATAGTGGTGGAAGCAACATGAACACGGGTGTCCGAGGAAGCGTAATAGATGTAAACATCGCCGTTCTCCCTGACAATAGCTCCGTTGGTGAACACCACGTTGGAAACGTCCCCTATCCTCTCGCTCTTATGGGGCGCAATGAACAGCCCCGAGGGAGATGCTATCAGCTTTGAGGGGTCTTTTAAATCGGTGGCGAAAACATAGATGACATACCTTAGCCCCGCCGCCGTGTTCCGCACTCCATGGGCTATGTGTATCCACCCTTTGGGGGTCTTTATGGGGACAGCCCCTGCGCCGTTTTTCACTTCCGTTATGGTGTGATACCGGCGGGGAGAAATGACCGTCTCTTCCGTGCAGATGACAGGGTTCTCTATATCCTCGCAAAGCCCGAAGCAAACGCCGCCGCCTGAACCCGTCTGTATAAAATCGTCCTGGGGGCGGGTGTAGAAAGCGTATTTGCCGTCCACGAACTCCGGGTGGAGTACAACATTCCTCTGCTGAGGGGACTTTGACTTAAGATTGGGGAGACGTTCCCAGTTCTCCAGATCTTTCGTGCGGACTATCCCCGCCTGCGCCACAGCGGCGGACAGGTCGGAAGAAGAGGTGTCCTTGCTTTCCGAGCAGAACACGCCGTATATCCAGCCGTCCTCATGCTGCGTTAAACGCATATCGTAAACATTCGTTTCCTCCGGGCAGGTATCGGGCAGACGAACGGGAAAATCCCTGAACCGAAAGCCGTCCACAGGGCTGTCGCTGTCCGCAACGGCAAAAAAGGATTTCCTGTCGTTCCCCTCCACCCTTGCCACAAGGTGATACTTCCCGTCAAGGAAGATCGCCCCCGAATTAAGCACGGCATTCACGCCGAGACGTTCCATAAAATAGGGGTTCTTTTTCGGGTCAAAATCATACCGCCATATAAGAGGAGCATGGGCGGCGGTAAGCACCGGGTTCACATAGCGGTCGTATATGCCGTTATAAGTGGGGGCAACGGCGTTGGGACGGGTAATAAGTTGCTCATAGGCGGCTTCGGCTCGGCTTTTGTTTTCATCAAAAAGGCTCATAATATTTTTTTCCTTTCCCGTTTCGGAATTTATTTATACTAATCCCCATCGGAATTATGGGATTTGTATTATTGCAGATCAAAAACATAACTCATAATATTATTATAATCTATCCCGAAAAAAAAATCAATATAAAAAGAGAATTTTCCCGTAAATTTTTATCCGGCTTCGGGAAACGCCCGTCAAATCCTTTCTCCGAATTTCCGCCGTCTGTGCAGGGCTTTTTTCTCCCTTGTGTCATATTTTCCCGCCGCCCGCAATATTATAGAATAAACAAGCCCCACAATAAGGGAAAATATCGGTTTATTTGCAGACTTTAATACTAATCCCCATTAGAATTATGGAGATGAAGCCGCCGCAAAAACTTTCATATATGGTTTTTGCGGCGGCTGAATCCCATAATTCAATGAGGGATTTGTATAAACTCTTGCGGCAGACATAACCGATAATTCCCGAACAAAAAGGAGAATTTCCATGACAGCATCAACCGTTAAAGAAAACTACCGGGAGAAAAGAAAACGTACAAAGATAAAAACCGTGATACTCATAACGCTGCTTGTCCTGTTAGGGCTGTTGGCGTATTTCGTGCTGATCGCCAAAGAAGAAGCGGAGGATGACAAACGCTTCACCTTTGAGGGGAACGCACAGCGAGTGGCGTTTCTCAACAGCTACGGACTTATAGTCGAGCCCGATCCGGAGCGGGAGGAGATAACCGTCCCCGCCGAGTTCAACGCCGCCTTTGAAAAATACAACGAGCTTCAGCAGTCCCAGGGCTTTGACCTTAAACCCTTCGGGGGACGAGAGGTGACCCGGTACACCTACAAGATACTTAATTATCCCGACCTGCCCGAAAACGTCTATGTCAATCTGCTTTTCGACGACCACCGCCTTATAGCGGCGGACATTACCTATAACGACGCAGACAGCGGCTTTACAAAGCCGCTGATACCGGAAACTATGCAGGAAACAATTTAATGATGTTTTTTCTCCGCCGCAGGCGGGGAAAAACCTACGCATTTTCTCTCCACCTCTTCAGCGTCCGGAAAACCTTCATCATTTCCGCCCGTGCCTCTTCCGGCGTGATACCGTCCTCCGTCCAGAAGGAAATATCCTCTTCCATTTTTTCCTCCATGGTCATCTGCTTGGTAAACTCCCCGCCGGAAAAGCAGTATTTGCAGTAATCACCGCTAATACTAATC
>JAMOZU010000298.1 GCA_023667745.1 Ruminococcus sp. | reverse complement strand
AAAAGGCTTTGAGGGACTTTCGGGGTATGGGCATGATATTGACCTTGATCTGTCGGTAGATGTCTTCACCGATTCTCACGAAAATGCCGCCGCACTGGAAAAGCTCTCCAACATAGGCAGGTTGACCTTAGACGATATAAGATACCCCGGCGAGCTTGAAAGTATAGGCGGGGCTGATCCAAAGGAATTTTACCTGAAATGCTCCTGCGACCGCGGACTTTTAACGGCGGTGTACGGTATGCCCAATGTAACCGGGCTGGAAATATCCGCAAACTATAACAGCGATGTCCCCGACCTGCGGGGAATAGAAGCTATGGCAAATCTGAAGTCCCTTGAAATACGCACCGCCACGGGCTATCCCATGGAGTCGGACGGCGTTCCCGATTTTGCTCCTTTGGCAAACCTGCCCGCTCTTGAAGAGCTGTCCCTTACGGGGAATAACGGATATAATTTTGACAGCTTGTGCAGTATAAAGACCCTCCGTTCCCTTTCCCTGTCCGGCTTTGTAGATGACGAGATTGCGGGGGAGTGCGACCTGTCGGTGCTGTCGGGCTGTGAAAATATAGAGTATCTGGAGATAGGCAATATCGACGACAGCATTTACAGCGCACTTTCGGGAATGGCTCACCTTAAAAAGCTGGAAATAAAAGGCTCATATGATTTTTACGACGGCATGGAAGTGCTTTCCGGGGCGAAAAATGCCGAAGAGCTTATTCTGGACGGCATAGATTACCTGAATCTTAAGGGCATATCCGCCCTCCGGAATCTGAAAACGCTTACGCTTTATCACTGCACTTTTGATGACGACATTTCCGATATTGCAGCTCTCCCCGCTTTGAAGTCCCTTATTATCGACTGCGACAGAAGTGAGCTTATGGACTGTGAGGATATTGAAAATTCCCCCGTTGAGGAGCTTTATCTGAACCACGTCCGCATTATGCACGCCAAGAGCCTTGCGAACCTGCCCGCCTTGAAAAAGCTCACCCTTTCAGATACCGACCTTACCGAGGAGTATATTTCTTTCCTGCGTGAACAGCTCCCCGACTGCGATATTACCGTAAACACCGTTCTCCCCGAAACCGAGGAAACGGACAGCGAAGACGGCTATGACGAGGACGGGGAAGGTAACAGCGGCGAAAACACCGAAAATTCCGCCAATGACGAAAAAACCCAAAGCTATGCCGAGCCGCTTAAAACCGAATATATCGGGGACGTGCGGATAGAGACCTACCCCGGCAACGACGATTACTGGGACGTTTGCCTTTACATCAAAAACAACGGCGGCGAGAGCGTTCCCTCTCTCCCTGCGTTTATGGAGGAAAACGGCATTGCCGAGGGCTGTGACAGGATATACATTTCATATCCCGCTCATGACGGTCACGATGAGGCAATCGAGATTTTCGAGGCGGGGGAAAAGGGAATGGATTATGAGACCTTTGAGCTGTATCTGAACGCCCTGTCCCCCTATGAGGAGGATTTTATCGAGTCGGAGGAGTACCGTGCGCTTACTCCCGGCTGCGAGGCAAGCGTACTGCTGCACCATGAATAGTTAAGGATTTACCGATTTAAGTTTTTCCTCCCGCCGAAGGCGGGAGGAAAAACGCCTAACGAAAGGATTTTTAGAGACCGAGTTAGGGAAGTGCCGGGTCAAAGATGTTTTATCGGTGCTTCCTTAACTTATAGGGGATAGTGGGTTCATAAAAAATTTACAAATATATTTTTCCTTTTTCCTTGACAAATCCCGATAATATGTTATAATATTAAAGTAGCTGTAAAGGCAGTGAGCTTTACAAAGGCAAAAGCCTTTACACCCGAAGCGTTCCCGTGAAACCGTCAGGAGTTTGGTATGGGAGAGGGCAATCTATGGAAAAAAACCTGCATATGGCTCTGCTGCTGGATCATTACGGCGGCTTGCTTACCCCCAAACAGCGGGACGTTATAGACCTTTACTATAACGAGGATCTGTCCTTGGGCGAGATTGCCGAGCAGGAAAACATCACCCGTCAGGGCGTAAGGGACAGCATAAAGCGGGGGGAGCAGACTCTCACCGAGCTTGAAGCGGTTTTGAAAATTGCCGCCAAGTCGGACAAACTCCGCAAAACAGCCGCTTTTCTCGAAAGCGAAGCGGAAAGTCCCAGCGGTCGGGCAATGCTGTCTGCGGCGGCTATGATACGGGAAATACTTGATGAATAATTAAAGCAAGGCAGCAATGAGCCTAAGGTTCGGCTTGCCGATGTATGCGGCTGACCGGAATGCAACCGGTTTACTGTCTCTTGAAAGGAGCTTTTTCCAATGGCTTTTGAAGGACTTTCCGAAAAACTGAATGCGGTGTTCAAACGTCTCAAAGGCCGTGGTATCCTTTCCGAGGCGGACGTTAAAGAGGCAATGCGGGAAGTAAAAATGGCTCTCCTTGAAGCGGACGTAAGCTACAAGGTGGTAAAGGATTTTATCGCCAAGGTGACCGAAAGAGCCGTGGGGACGGACGTTCTTGCAAGCCTTACTCCCGCCCAGCAGGTCATAAAGATAGTAAACGAAGAGCTTATCGCTCTTATGGGCAGCGAAAACGCCCGCATAAATTACCCGTCCATGCCCCCCTGCGTTATTATGATGGTGGGCTTGCAGGGGTCGGGCAAGACAACTCATGCCGCAAAGCTCGCCAAATATTTTAAGGAACAGGGCAAACGCCCACTCCTTGCCGCCTGCGACGTTTACCGTCCCGCGGCTATCAATCAGCTTGAAGTGGTGGGGGAAAAGGCAGGGGTGAAGGTCTTTGAAATGGGGCAGATAAGCCCTGTGGTGATAGCCAAAGAGGCGGTGAAACATGCCAAGGAACATGGCAACGAGGTGGTTATCCTTGACACGGCGGGCAGGCTTCACATAGATGAAGAGCTTATGAACGAGCTTAAAAATATCCGGGAGGAAACAAGCCCCCATGAGATAATGCTTGTGGTGGACGCTATGACCGGTCAGGACGCCGTAAACGTGGCGAAAGCCTTTGATGAGGCTCTGGGTATCACGGGCGTTCTCATGTCAAAGCTGGATTCAGACACAAGAGGCGGTGCGGCTCTGTCGGTGCTTTCGGTTACCGGCAAGCCCATCAAATTCGTGGGTACGGGGGAAAAACTGGATGATTTCGAGCTGTTTCACCCGGAGCGAATGGCTTCCCGTATTCTCGGAATGGGCGATATGCTTACTCTTATCGAGCGTGCCCAAAGCACCATCAACGAGGACGACGCCAAGCGGCTTGCGGATAAACTGTCGGAGGACAAAGGCTTCGATCTGGAAGATATGCTCGAACAGATGAAACAGATCAAGCGAATGGGTCCCATAAAGCAGATAGCCGCCATGCTCCCCGGGGTGGGGGACAAGATAAACGATATGGACATTGACGAGCGGGCGATACTCCGCATAGAGGCTCTCATAACATCCATGACCCCTGCCGAGCGGGCAAAGCCCTCTATCATAAACCCCAGCCGCAAGAAACGCATAGCCGCAGGCAGTGGGAACACCGTTGCCGACGTGAACCGCCTGCTGCGCGAGTTTGAGCAGATGCAGAAAATGCTCA
>JAMOZU010000297.1 GCA_023667745.1 Ruminococcus sp. | reverse complement strand
TCACAGCCTCTTCCAAGACGCAGCCCTCTTTCCGGCAAACTTCCGCCGCCAATGCCGCAATATCCCCCGCAATTTCCCCGGGAACTCCCGCCTTAACGCAGGCAAGCTCCCCTCTTAACCTCTCGTTTTCCTCTTGAAGTCCGATAGCCTCCCCGCTTTCGCACACGTCCCCGTCACCTTCGCAAACAAGCTCGCCGGCATCTTCCGCATCCTCAGCTTCCGTAACATTTTTCCCGTTCAAAACTTTCTCTTCCATTATAAAAATCCTCCTTTAATTTTTTCCGTGACCGCCGTATATTTCTCCCGCCGCAATGGGCATATCCGGAGAAACATATTAACTCGCCGCTTTCCCGATCTCCGACAGCTTTATCCTTTCAAGTTCCGTCCTTGCCTCTTCCTCGCTGCATTCGAGAACTTCCATTACCGCCGACAGCCTGCTTTTGAGTCCCGCATTCACAAGCTTTATGTTCCTGTCTATTACCTCGCTCCTGTCCGCAGTCTGCCTGTCCGAGAAGGTGACCCTTACCCCGATGTCCCTCTCTCCGAGGTCGCCGTTCATTATCCCGCAGGCGATTATTGCCCGTACGGCTTTTTCAATGACCTCCGCCGCCATAGACCGGTTTAACTGCATGGTGGTGTCCGTTCTTGTCTCCATGCTCTTTATCTCCGCCGCCGTCCGAACTCCCGCAGCGTCCGAGAAAGATAACGTCCCCGCACTAAGCCCCGTCTGGAAACAGAGAATATTCAGCAGCGCATTTATCCCCTCAACATGCTCCGTAACTCTTAACTCCGCCGTGTTGTCGGTAATTTTCAGGTCACGCTCCTCATCGCATTTTAACGCCTGATAAACCTCATCGTCAGCGTCGAAATACCTGCTTACATTCCCCGTGTCCGGGTCTACCACCGTCCTTATGCAGCTGCTGGGAACGATTATCCTCTTCCTGCCCAGCACAAACTCTCTCGAAAAACTGTCAAACGCAATATCGAGAGCTTTGAGCGTGTCCATGCAGTTGGCAAAGCAGCTAAGCCCGAACAATTGCCCCTCTGCCAGATTATTGGCGGCAGCAGGTCTGAAATACGCAAAACACGGCTCTCTTAATTCCCCGTATTCCCGCTTCTCTTCCAGTCCGGGAAATATCTCTTCAATGGGAACTCTCTCCCCGAGCGAACCGTTCCCCGAAGCGAACAACGCCCGCTCAACGCTTACCGTCCCGGTAAATCTCTGTCTCTCCAGAAGCGTGTAATAAACCCCGCCCCTGCAAAATCCGCTGCCGAAAACGCCATCGTTTATCCCGCCGTAACCGTACCCCAGCGGGAGAAAATTTTCAGCGTCCGTGTAGTCCAGCCTTACCTCTCCGTCCGCCAGATAAACCTTCAGCGCACCGCCGCCCAAGGCATATGCCCTGCTGAAAAACCCCGGCATATTCTCCCAGAATCCGTTCCTGCGGAGAACCTCTTCAACATACTTCTGACATTCCCCGTCGCCGCAGTAAATATCCGCCTGATTGGAGAATGTGAGAGCCGCCATATTATCGCATAACACCTTTGCGCACCCCAGCTGTGCCAGCTTTCTGTACCCTCTTCCGTACAGCCCCGACTTCCTCGCATACCCCCAGGGCGGATCTCCCCCGTACACGTCCCTGCACATTCCTATAACATTCCTGTAATAATCCTCGCCGTCCCGAAACTTTATCTCCGGGAACGCCGCCTTTGCCGCACTTATAATATCCATATAAAATTTCCTCCCATAAAATTTTTGCGGTCGTCTTTTCCCAGCCGCAATGGGCATAAAATGCCCGGAAAAAGACTCAAATCAAAACCTAACCTCTATCCAGTATCTCCCGCATTCTCCTCTCCGTTGAATACTCCTGAGCGTCCAGACTGTCAACATTCACCGAACCGTTGTCAAGCCGCCTGTCAGCTCCGCTTGTGTTCTGCTCCCATACAGCCTCGCCGAAAGCCCTTATGGTGTTCTCGCAGCGGGAGGATATAAAATATTTCCCCCGCCCCATAATGGCATTGTAAAATCTTATCCTCTGATTAATGTCCCCCTTTCGGGCGTTGTGGAGCATTATCGGCAGACCCGCCTTTCTTGCCGCATTGTCAAGTCCCCTTATAAGCACCTGCTCCGCACTGTCGCAGTAAACGTCGCATACCCTCGGATATTTTTTTACCGCACGAGCAGCAAACTTTACAAACTCCCTTTCCAATTCCTTCGGAGACATTATCCCCTTCCTGTAAAACTCGTCCAGCGTGATTATTTTTTCATATCCCGCCGTGTACCCCGTCAGATTGAAGGCCGTCGCCGAGCCGTTCCCCCCGAAATCAACGCCTATGTCAGCCATGATTATATCACTCGCTTTTATCCTCCTCTGCTCTATTATGAACTTCTCCGGAGCGTCGGCGAACTCGCCGTATATGGCTCCCTCGGCGTTTTTCCAAAGCCCCAGAATATACCTGTCGTAAAATACCGATCCCGCATATTCCCGCTTGAGATTTTCCCTGAACTCCTCCGCCAGAACGGTGTTGTCGTCAATAACAAACTTTGATACCCTTATGCTGCCGCCCTCTTTTTCCTCCCTGTCAATAAACCTCTTGAACCAGTGGAAGGGGGATGCGGGATTGCAGCTGCCGTCAAACACAGCCCCCGGCCTGTCCAGCCTCGACATGAGCATAATAAAGAAATCCTCGCTCCAGCTTGTTATCTCATCACCGTAACAGTAGCTCACGCTCGCCCCTCTCAAACGCTCCGCCATGCCGCTTCTGTACGCTCCCACCGCATAGCAGTCCCGTCCGCAGACCCTGACCCTGCCGCTTTTGCCTATCCTTCCCACCAGCTTCTCGCCGAACAACTCCCGCAAAGGAGCTAAAATATTTCTCTCCAGCGTCCCCTCCGTGAACCCCGCCAGAACTATCACTCCCCCCGGATCCGCATGGCATATCCTGTAAGGTATCCTGAAATAATCCAAATACGTCTTCCCGGATCTTACAGCCCCCACGGAAATATTCCACCTCCTCGGCTCAAAAATGCTCTCTTTCCAAACCTCTCTCTGCCTCTCGGTAAAAATCAAACCGACACCTCCAAATTTCTCCTTTTATTTCTCATCATTCCCAAAAATTTTTCTTCCTTTCCCAAATTTTTCTTTCCCCAGAATTTTTTCTTTCCCCAAATTTTTTCTTCCTTTCCCCAAAATTTTTTCTTTCTTTCCCCAAAAAATTTCTCCTTTTTTCAAATCTCTTCTATCCTCCGCCAACTTCCCCTACCAAACTTCCCCCCACCAAACTTCCCGCCCAACTTCATCCTACCGAACTTTTCAGTTGAACTTCTCGCTAAACTTTTTTCGCCGATTTTTTCGCCGATTTTTTCGCCGAATTTTTCGCCGAATTTTTCGCCGAATTTTCCCGCCGAATTTTCCCGCCGAATTTTCCCGCCGAACTTTCCCGCCGAACTTTCCTCGTTCAACTTTCCTCGTTCAACTTTTCCCGTTCAACTTTCCCCATTCAACTTTTCCCGCTGAATTTCCCCGCCCAACTTCCCCCTACCGAACTTTTCCTCTGCCGAACTTTTCCGTTGAACTTCTCGCTAAACTT
>JAMOZU010000296.1 GCA_023667745.1 Ruminococcus sp. | reverse complement strand
ACTACTCTCAAACTATGACTTTGATGAAAATGGATTGCCTATAGTTTTACACCCCTATAAAATTACACTACTCTCAAACCTCAAATTCGAGAAAAACGGCACGACCCGTTCAGTGTAACAGTATAGTCACCGATATTATTATACAATATTTTTAACCTTTTGTCAAGTGATTTTTTTGCTTTTTTCAAAGAAAATCATATTAAACAAAGATCATCGTCTATTATGAATCTTTTCTCGCATTCAAACTTCTTGTATTCCTTATTCTCTATACATATCAATTTTATTTTATTCAGAAGAATATCATGGAATAGTTGTCCGGCATTCTTATCATTTATGTATGATCGAAGATTAACGGTAATAAAGACCCGCTCACCCTTATACTCATTTGCCGCCAGCATATATTCAAGAAGTTTTTCCGGCAGACTGAGTCCGGCATCGTTGATCTTTACATTAAACATCTTGAGAATACCGGATATGTCATCCGGCTCGGCTATCGAAATATCGCTCCCGAAATCCTCCGTAAGCCTGTACAGATAGCGTTCGATCCCCGAAATCATATTGTTGGTGGTCTGATACATCTCATCGTCATATGCCTTACCCTTAAGTACTGCATATACCTTATTCAGCAGTTCCTTCTGATTTACGGTAAACGGAACAAACTGCGTAATTATCTCCGCTCTTTTTTTCATATCGAGCGGAGAATTATCATCCGAAAGTACAAAGCTGCCTTCTGTCCCCTCTGTCTGCCCGATAATATCCGAGAGCAGTTCACTGAAAAAATCTCTGTTCTCGATAATGAGCGTGACTATCGAGCCTTCCTCCAGCCGGGTGTAAAAATTTATTGACGGATGCGCTATCGCCGTCATAATATCACAAGCCTTTCATCGCTGTTCACCACGTCGGTTTTAAAGTCCCCCGTGATAAACTCCATTTTTGAAAACTGCTTTTCCGTAATACTGAGTACCTGCACAATTCCTTCGGGAGGCTTATTTTTCCTTATGCTGTCAGTTACCGAATTTGCCGAACTCTGATTCAACGCCATTCGGCAGTACACTGATTCCTGCATCATTATGAATCCGTTTTTTATAAGAAATTTTCTGAATTTAGCATAGTTCCTGCGATTATCCGCAGTTATTGTCGGCAGATCAAAAAATACAATAATTCTCATAAATCTGTAGCTCACCTTACACCTCCTATAATGAATAGAATTTTATCAAGGATACGTCCTTTTCGTTGACTGCGTCAAAAACACTTTTGCAGTAAATTTTTATCGCATTTCCCACATACTGCTCCGTGCCGTTTATCCTGACAGTCTGATTGATAATATTGATAAGCGAGTGCTTTTCCTCTTTTTCAAACCGAGTAAATCCGCTGTAATACACCTTTCTGTCAACAAGCACCCTAAACGGCTCCATAAGATCGCAGGAAAGATTGAAATGATTGAACATATTGTCGTGAAAAAGCCCAAGCTGGGTAATATAGCCGTTGGCTGTACATTCCCTGTTGAATGCGGACAGAATAATGCTGTATCCGTAGTTCAGAGCGGAATTTACAATGCAGTCCCTGCTTCTGGTGAAATCCATACCGAAAAGAGCGTTGAAATAAACCTTTGCCGCATGACCCTCACGATTGGAAGCGTCGCCGAATTCCATTTCCTCAATATATCTTTCCAGCATGTCCGCCTCATCTTTTTTCCCTGTTTCATAAAGCAGCTCTGCCTGATGCCGTATTTTTTCCGCTGCTATCTCCGTACGGATACAGGCTTTCATTTCATCGTCCCACTTTATCTGACTGCGCACTTTCGAGGACGTATCATGGCTTCCGTAATAGGAAACAAGCTCGCAGGAGGGATTCCTTTTTTCATCGCAGAAAACTACCTTTATCTTCTTTTCCGCAAGCGCCGAGATAAGGCATCCTGTGAGCGATACGGAGGTGTCCTCAATAATAAGAACGGATATTTCATCAAGAAAAACCTTGTTTAAACTATCCTCCGATCTCACCACAAGACAGCCCATTTTCAGATCGAGCTTTGAACGTCTCGATATAACTACCGTACGCCAGCTCATAACTCAAGCAGATTTACGGACTTTTTCTCGAAAAGTCCGGTGGGCGACTGGTCGATAATGCGTATACACTTTTTACCCTTCAGCTTTGAGAAATCCGAACGCAGCTTAATTACTCCCGCAGCTCCGGCTTCACTGATCAACTTCAGATCGCACCCTGTTGAACGTCCGGTTTTCAGAAGTGCCAGTACGGAGCCCAGCGCCAGCGTCTGTTCCGTCACATCAAGAGCCGCAAATTCCTCTCTTCCGCCTATGACCTTTCGTCCCATTTCACCGAACATTGTTCCGAAAGGCGGAGAGATGAGCTTACCTGTCAAAGTATCAAACAGCATGATATTTTTTTCAGCGGTAATTTTGCTGAGTTCGCCCGCCTTGTATTTTCTGCCGTTTTCACTCTTCTTTAAAAATGAAGTGATTTTTTTGCAGTAATCATAGCTGTCATTGTCAAGGATAAGAGAAATAGCGGAAGAAATATTAAAATATTTTCCTTTGTCTGTCTTTCCGCGGATATTTGCCCTGAATCCGTCAATTTCAATTAATGTATTGATTTTGATGATCCTTCCCTTAAACGGAAAACTTATCATATCCTTTTCAATTTTCTGGGAAAGAATACCGCTGAGACATTTTGCGGAGTACTCTTTTGCAAATTCCTCGTCCGATTCAAATCTCTCAAGATACATAAGCTCCACCGGCATGATAACGACCGACTTTCTCCCGCATTTCACAGCCGCAAAGCAAGCCGCCATCGGTGAATTGTACCCGCCGTACCTTTCGGTGTCAAGTCCTTTCTTTCTCGGAACAAGGCTGTCGCTGCCGCCCGCACGCTCCGCATTTTGATCAAAAAGCTGTCCCTTTCGGCGGTAAGCATATCTTACAAATCTGATACTGTTTTTGCTCATCATATCCCTCACAATATCAAATGAAGAATCCGGGTCCCAGGCAGTCTCGCCCCCTCGTTTTACATCATGGGAAAGAATAGCCTTCTGATTGACAGAATATCCCGTGTCCTTGTTTTCCTTTATAAAATTCATGGGGCTTTTTGTAAATTTAACATTGTAAACATTACCCATAACTATATTCAGGTAAGCGTCCTTTGCGTGGTGAAGATCGTTCACTTCACGGCATTTAAGCATACCGTATTCATGGCGGAAGTCGGAAACGATCCCCGCCTTAACATAAACTATCTCGCTTTCGGGGAATATCTCCGAAATAAGCCGGGTAATTGCCTTCGTAGACTGCCTTGTCTCAACAAGCTGCCGTGCGATAAATCCGGACATCTCTTCCTCGGTGAAAGGAGTCGAACGTATAAGGCGGGAATATTTCTTATCGCTTATCAGCTTATTATCGTGCAGCTTGTTCCAGAAGCCTATCATGCGGCGGCGGATATTTTCGTTTATCGGATAGATGTCGCCCTTTTTGCCGTTCTCGCCGGAATCCACCAATACCTTATTTTCAAGGCTGTCATCCTTTATCTTAGCCTGCGGAAAGATGTGATCCACATTCCAAATTGTATCGTTGCCAATCTGTTCAA
>JAMOZU010000295.1 GCA_023667745.1 Ruminococcus sp. | reverse complement strand
TTCGTACTCCCGCCCCACGTCCTTGGGGTCGATGGGAAGAGAGGGGACGTTCCAGCGGTCTGGGTCTTTCTCCTCACGCCATTTCATGCCCTTGGCTATGGCGTCCTGATGAGAGCCGGAAAATGCCGCAAAGACAAGCCTGCCCGCATAGGGGCTGCGCTCGTTGACCTTCATTCGGGTGACTCTCTCGTAAATCTCCACCAGAGACTGCATATCCGAGAAGTCCAGTTCCGGCTCAACGCCTTGGGAGTACATATTCATGGCGAGAGTAACAATGTCAACGTTGCCTGTGCGTTCGCCGTTGCCGAAGCATGTTCCCTCCACTCTGTCAGCTCCCGCAAGCAAGCCCATTTCCGCATCGGCAACGCCGCAGCCCCGGTCGTTGTGGGGGTGAAGAGAGATGAGGATATTTTCCCTGCTGTGAAGATTGTCGTTCATATATTCTATCTGAGAGGCGTAAACATGGGGCATGGAAAGCTCCACTGTAACGGGCAGATTTATGATGACCTTCCGTTCGGGAGTAGGCTGCCAGATGTCTATTACACGGTTGCATATTTCCAGGGCAAATTCAGGCTCTGTGCCTGTGAAACTTTCGGGAGAATACTCGAAGAAGATGTTCCCGTCGGCTTCCCTGCGGAATTTTTCGCAAAGCTCCGCTCCCGTAACGGCAATTTCTATTATCCCCTGTTTGTCCTTGCGGAAGACCTGTTCCCTCTGGGCTTTGGAAGTGGAGTTATAGAGGTGGACAATGGCGTTTTTGCAGCCCTGTACCGCCTCGAATGTGCGCTTTATGATATGCTCTCTTGACTGGGTGAGTACTTGTATGCGCACGTCGTCGGGGATCATATTTTTCTCGATGAGAGTGCGGCAGAACTCAAACTCGGTGTCCGAGGCTGCGGGGAATCCCACCTCGATGTCTTTGAAGCCTATTTCCACCAGTTTTTTGAAAAATTCCAGTTTTTCCTCCAAGCTCATGGGGGTGATGAGTGCCTGATTGCCGTCCCTCAGGTCAACCGAGCACCATTGGGGGGCGTGGTCGATATACTCCTTTTCTGCCCATTTCATGCACCTTACCGGGGGCATAAAATAGCCTCTTGTATACTTTGCTGCGTTCATAAATAATATCCTCCTTTTATGGTTAAGATACGGTATTTTTTCATGGTTCACTTTAAGAGACGGGAAATACCCGGATGTAAATTTTCGGAAAACCGCTTATGCCTCCAATAAAAAACGCCCCGTTAAAGCCGTTCACCGACTTTAAAGAGACGAGCATTACCCGTGTTACCACTCTTATTCGCCGCCAAGTCACCCCGGCAGCCTCCGCCGCATCTATCAATGCGTTTCTCTGTAACGGGAGAACCCGTTCAAGCCTAATTATACCGATAAAAAGCATGTTCAGCCCGAATGCTCGGGGATGAGCTATTGTCCGCTTACAATGCCGCCTCGCACCAAACGGCGGCTCTCTGAAAATGAACATGCGGTTTTATATCCCGTCACAGCATTTAAAATATTTTATGTTTTTCAGTATATCACATAAAATGAGATTTGTCAAGGGGATTTTGAAAAGTTTGCAATTTGTTTACAATTTGGGGGCAGGAGAAATTGCCGTTTGGCGGGACAGGGGGTTTGCTTTGTTAAAATTTCTTTACCGATAGTCACGGCTCGGCTCTGCCTCGCTTCTATACGCCCTTACGGGCGGTGGCATAATGCACACGGTATTCGCTGTGTGCATTATGCCGAGCAACTTTAGTTGCGTGCCGCACCGACTGTTACTTGCTTGGTAACAGTTAATCGTTCAGTATTGCTTTAGTCTTTTAAAACCCTTTTCTTGGCGGTCGGGCGGCGGTTGAGGTTACTTGCTCTTAAATTGCGTTCTCTTGCAACATACTGTAACCAACAGTAGCTTACGCCATTGGGACTCTGCGTGTTTTGAAAAAACACATGACCTCGCAAGGACTCCGCCGATGTTTTGAAAAAACATATGACCCCGCAAGGACTCCGCCCCTTGACCCCAATGTGTCGTTTTTGCTCTTGTAATGCTTTCCCTGTTCTGCACGCTTTTACTTCTCTATCCTCTATCCTCTAACAACTAGCCTCTATCCCCTAACCTCTCTTCTTCGCCTTTCTGAACTGCTTGGGGGTTATCCCCCGCAGACGGCGGAAACTCTTTATAAGGTGGCTGCAATCGGAAAAACCAGTTTCCTGGCTGATGAAGTTCAGGTCGTGGTCGGTGAACAAAAGCAGTTCCTCCGCTTTATAGATACGCATTCGCTCGATGTATTCCTTGCAGGTCATACCGTAAAGCCCACGGAATTTCTTGGCAAAGCAGGAATAGCTCATATTGAAATGGGCGGCTATTTCGCTGACTTTCACGTTTTCGTTCATCAGAGAGTCGATGTATTCGGTTGCGCCGTCGATGTCCGTGCCGTCTTCCTCTGCGGCAGCCGAATCTATCGCCAGCCCCGCTTCCCGCCAGCGGCGGACGATATTGGCAAGCAGGCGGTATATCTCCGCTTTTATCACAAGGTCAAAGCCGTATCGGTAACTTTCCAGTTCCTTTATGCAGTCCCGGAATATTTCGGGGCAGCCCATTTCAGCCGCCGCTTCCGGCGAAAAATACACCTGCGCTCCCGACAGGCATGCGCTGCGGAAGATATTTTTTATCGGCGGAGCGTATGCCGAGGTCATGGTAAAACCGCCCATATCGAATTTCATAACGGCATAGCGCAGGGGGCTGCCGTCGGCGGCGTATATGGCGTGTACCAATTTCGGGTGAAATATGACAAGGCTGCCTTGCTCGGCTGTGAACGCCTGTTCCCCCGATCTCATACGCGCTCTGCCTTCGAGCATAAATATTATTTCGGTAAAATAGTGCCAATGAGGCTTTACGGGAAAATTTTCCCTTGCGGCATCAAAGACGAAACATTCCACGGGATTGTTGAGAATATCGCTGTGTTCAAAGAGATAATACATTGTTTGGGGTCACCACCTATCAGAGGCTAGAGGTAAGAGGCTAGAGGCTAGAAAAGTATTATTGACATTTTGGCAGTATTGCTGTACTGACGGAATTGGGTTACCGTTTTCTTTTTGCCTTCATGTTTGCTTGAATAGATTTGTACGATTTTTCAATATAAAAATTATATCATAGGTATTGAGTTTAATGGTATAATTACTGTGAATATTTGTGTAATTTTTTTGAAATTTTGCGGGAGAGTTTTATGTATGGTTTTCTGTCCGGTAAGTCTCCCGGTTTACATATGTAAAAAATCCGGTTTACAAGGAGATTTTTATGGATTACAATATCAAGGACAAGCCGGCTGCAAAATGCCCTTTCGGGATATTTGCAGACCAGGCGGGGTATTTTGCGAATGCAAGAAAAAGGGCTGTTATCCCCTTTGAGTGCGGGGAATTTTCGGTGGTGAACAGCGAAGGGGAAACGGTTTACGAGGGGAAAACGGAATGCTTCGGCTTTGACAAGCCGTCGGGCGATACGGTTTACATAGCCGATTTTTCGGAAGGGCAAAAAAAGAAAATATTGTTGGCCAAAAGTCTGTGCGAACGCGCGCATCTTTACATTTGGGACGAACCGCTCAGTTTCATAGATATTTATTCGCGGCTGCAAAATCC
>JAMOZU010000294.1 GCA_023667745.1 Ruminococcus sp. | reverse complement strand
GAGCCCCAACGGCGTAAGCCGCTGTCACTAAGATAGCGTTGCAAACAAACGCAATTCAAGAGCAGGTAACTTCAACCGCCGCCCGACCGCCGAAAAAAGCGTTTTGAAAGATGATAGCAACACAGTACAACTAACAGTAACCAAGCAAGTAACGGTCGGGCGGCGGTGCGGCGTAGCGTTCACGGCGTATGCCGTGAACAGCACGCCGCCGCCCGCAAGGGCGTATGTCGATTACAAATTCCGATAAATCAACTCAATCTCATCAACTATTAACTATTAATTATTAACTATTAACTAAGAAAACGAGGATATGTTAAAATGTCAAACAACAAAACAGTGGAAATTTTTGAAAATGCGCCCGTGCCGAAGGCGGTGCTGGTGAATATCATCCCATCCATAATCAGTATGCTGATGGTGCTGGTGTACAACTTAGCGGACACATTTTTCATAGGGCAGACAAAGAACGCTTACATGGTGGCGGCGGTGTCGCTGGCGACCCCTGCGTTCCTGCTGTTTATGGCGGTGGGTATGCTCTTCGGCATAGGGGGAACGTCCCTTATATCGAGACTTTTGGGAGAAGGTCACAAGGAACGTGCCAAACAAAGCTGCTCCTTCTGCTTTTACACGGGACTCGGAGCGGGAATTGCGGGAATGCTGATAATACTCATAGGCGCAGAGCCTGTGGCAAAAATTGTGGGAGCTACCCCGGACACTTACGATTACGTTATCGAGTACCTTAAAATAGTGGCTTTCGGCATACCCTTCCTTGTGGTCAGCAACGCCTTTTCCTCCATAATAAGAGCCGAGGGCAAGGCAAGCACGGCTATGGCGGGAATGATAATAGGCAACCTTGCCAACATCATCTTAGACCCGGTTATGATACTGGGGCTTAAAATGAACGTGGCGGGGGCGGCTTTGGCTACCACCATAGGAAACGTTTTAAGCGCAGGGTTCTATCTGGCGCACTTTTTAAGGGGAAAGTCGATACTTACCATTTCCCCGAAATATTACAGAGCGACCGGGGGAATAGCCGCAGGAGTTTTCGCCATAGGCATTCCCGCCTCTCTCAACAGCATTCTCATGAGTACCTCCAACGTTATCGTCAACAACCTTATGACCCGCCACGGAGATATGGCTGTGGCGGGACTGGGAGTCGCCATGAAAGTGAATATGATAGCGGTAATGCTGCTTATCGGCTTGGGTACGGGCATTCAGCCCCTTCTGGGATATAACTTCGGAGCGGGAAACAAAAAGCGGTTCATGGAAATACTGAAATTTTCCCTGACCCTTGCGATTTCTCTCAGCCTTGTTATGACGGCTGTGTGCTACATGGGCGCAAGACCTATGGTAAGCGCATTCCTTGAAGACCAAAGCGCACTTGACTACGGCATGAGCTTTGCAAGGATATACATATATTCCGGTCCTATCTTAGGCGTTCTCTTTGTGATGATAAACACCATTCAGTCCATGGGTGCGGCTGTCCCCTCGCTGATACTTTCGGTAAGCCGTCAAGGGCTGCTGTATATCCCCGTGCTGTTCACCTTTAACAGGATATACGGCACGGCTACCTCACTTGCGGCGGCGCAGCCGGTCACGGATTACCTTGCGGCGGCTTTGTCGATAATTCTGGAGATAGTGGCGTTCAAGAAATATTTCAAGGACAAGAGCGAAAGACCGTCGGAGTAACTGTCTCTCCCCTGCCCTCTGAACAGCTGAAATGCTGATTTAATGTTTTCTCCCGCCGCAGACAGGAGAAAACCGCCCAACATAGGAAAGGAAAGTAAATAAAATGAACAGCGGTGAAATACTGAAAAAATATTTCGGCTACGACAGCTTCAGAGAGGGTCAGCAGCAGATAGTCGAAAGCATTCTTGCCGGGCGGGACACTTTGGGAGTAATGCCCACCGGAGCGGGAAAATCCATATGCTACCAAGTCCCCGCTTTAATGCTGCCGGGGATAACGCTGGTGGTGTCTCCGCTTATTTCGCTTATGCAGGATCAGGTGACGGCTCTCGTACAGGCGGGAGTAAGGGCGGCTTACATAAACAGTTCCCTTAATCAAGGGCAGCTGAACGCCGTTATGCAGAACGCAAGGAACAGCGTTTACAAGCTGATATACGTCGCCCCGGAGCGGCTGGAGTCGGAGTATTTCGTGAACTTTGCAAAGTCTGCGGATATTTCCATGATAACCACCGACGAGGCGCACTGCATTTCCCAGTGGGGACAGGATTTCCGACCGAGCTATCTGGAGATTCCCCGCTTTGCGGCAAAGCTGCCCAAAAAGCCCATAATGACGGCGTTCACCGCCACCGCCACGGAAAGGGTAAGGGAGGACATATGCGGGATTCTCGGACTTTGCGACCCATTCACGCTGGTGACGGGGTTTGACAGGAAAAATCTGTATTTCGAGGTTCGTCAGCCGTCGGATAAAACAGCCGACCTGAAAAGCCTTGTGAAAAAATATTCCGCCGAGGACAGGAGCGGGATAATCTACTGCTCCACAAGGAAAAACGTGGAGAACCTGCACACGATACTGAGGAAAGAGGGCTTTTCCGTTTCACGGTATCATGCGGGGTTGCCCGAAAGCGAGCGGACGAAAAATCAGGATGACTTTATTTTTGACAGAGTTAAAGTAAGGATCGCCACCAACGCTTTCGGCATGGGGATAGACAAGTCCAATGTTTCCTACGTTATCCACTTTAATATGCCCAAGGACGTGGAAAGCTACTATCAGGAAGCGGGACGTGCGGGACGGGACGGCTCGCCTGCGGACTGCATTCTCCTTTACAGCGGACAGGACGTTATCACGGCAAAATTCCTTATCAACAAAAGCTATGAGGAAAGCGAACAGCCCCCGGAAGAGGCGGAGACCGTGCGGCAGAGGGACTTAAAGCGGCTTTCGGATATGATATTCTACTGCACCGGAGCGGACTGCCTGCGGGAGTATATTTTAAAATATTTCGGGGAACAGTCCCCCGCAGAATGCGGCAACTGCTCCTACTGCTGCTCGGAAAGCGGGCGGGAGGATATTACGGTGGAAGCGCAGAAAATAATGTCCTGCATACACAGGGCGGGGCAAAGATACGGTATGTCGGTCATATGCGATATTCTTCGGGGGAAAAGCTCGGAACGGCTGTCAAAGAACGGACTTGACAAGCTCTCCACATTCGGGCTTATGACCGACTGCACGGAAGAGCGGCTGAAGCTCATCTGCAACAAGCTGACGGTAATGGGATATATCGAAAAAACGGAGGGGCAGTACCCTGTGCTGCGGCTTACGAAAAAATCCGCCCCTGTGTTAAAGGGAGCGGAGAAGATAACAACACGTCTGCCGGCGGCTTCCGGCGGCAAGAGCAAGACGGTCACTGTTTACACGGTCAACAGCGAGCTGTTGGAGCAGCTAAAAGCCCTGCGGCGGAAAATCGCCAAAGTCCAGAGCATGCCCGATTATGTTATTTTCACGGATATGGCATTGCAGGATATGTGCAGGAGACTTCCCTGCACGGAGGAGGAATTTCTTAAAATAAGCGGTGTGGGAGAGGCTAAACTGGAGCGGTACGGCGGGGATTTTCTGGACGTAATAAGAGCGTATGTAAAAGAAAAAGCCCCCGAACCCATGACAGTCCCGG
>JAMOZU010000293.1 GCA_023667745.1 Ruminococcus sp. | reverse complement strand
GTCGAGGCAATGGAAGAGGAGATAGATCCTGCAAATTACGGCGTATGGATACCGGGCGTTCCCGTGGTCATCGAATCTCTCCTTGAAAAGATAGACTGCGCAGAGTGGCTTTCGGGACTTATCCTTGACGGAATTGTCGGCGGCGTGGGAGCTGTTCTCGGATTCGTTCCCCAGATGCTGGTACTGTTCATATTCTTGGCGTTTCTTGAGTCCTGCGGATATATGGCGAGAATCGCCTTTGTAATGGACAGGATATTCCGCCGCTTCGGGCTTTCGGGAAAATCCTTTATCCCCATGCTCATAGGCACGGGCTGCGGCGTACCGGGCGTTATGGCAAGCCGCACCATCGAGAACGAGCGTGACAGGCGAATGACCATCATGACCACCACATTTATCCCCTGCGGCGCAAAGCTGCCTATTATAGCCCTTATCGCCACAGCCCTTTTCGGCGGCGCATGGTGGGTAGCTCCCTCGGCGTATTTCCTCGGCATAGCGGCTATCATAATATCGGGCATTATGCTTAAGAAGACGAAAATGTTTGCAGGCGACCCCGCTCCCTTCGTAATGGAACTTCCCGCATACCATCTCCCCACTTTCGGCAGCGTAATGCGCTCCATGTGGGAAAGAGGCTGGAGCTTTATAAAAAAGGCAGGAACTATCATTCTTCTGTCCTCCGTAATCATCTGGGCAGGCAGCTCCTTCGGCTGGGCGGACGGCGGTTTCGGCTTCAGCACGGAACTTGAACTGGCAGACTCGGTACTGGGCAAACTGGGCGAGGCTATCTGCATAATATTTGCTCCTTTGGGCTTCGGCGAACCTACGGCGGCAGTGGCTACCATTATGGGACTTGTGGCAAAAGAAGAGGTCGTAGGCGTATTCGGAGTACTGGACTTCGTGGCTATGACTCCTCTTGCGGGTTACAGTTTCCTGGTGTTCAATCTCCTTTGCGCACCCTGCTTTGCGGCAATGGGAGCTATCAAGAGAGAGATGAACAGCGGCAAGTGGACGGCGTTCGCTATCGGCTATCAGTGCGTGTTCGCATATGCTGTGTCCCTTATGGTTTACCAGTTCGGACTTCTGTTCACGGGAAGCGTGAATGTTATCGGGCTTATCTTTGCAATTGCGGTTCTGGTATTCATGATATACATGCTTGCAAGACCCTACAAGGAAAGCACGAAACTTACAAAGAATGTGCGTGTTAAGAATTGACCCGACTTGACTGACCCGGCATAGGCGGAGGATCAAATAAATTCCGTCGAATGTATAAACCTCCGGTTCTCTCCCGTCGGAAGCGGGGGAGAACCGGATAAAATAAGGTATTTAAATTTACGATTTTTTTAAACAGGCTGTGAGGACGGAAAAAATCCGTTCTCCGCAGAATGTATAAAACTTCGGTTCTCCGCCGAAGGCGGGGGAAATCTAATAAAAATAAAGTTTTTAAATTTACCGAACAGATTTTTTAACAGACTGTGAGGACGGAATAATACAAATCCCTCATTGAATTATGGGGATCAGTATAAATTCCGTTCTCCGATCTGTAATAAACGGAGGGTGTTTTATGGGAACGGTTATAGCCGGCGTAATAGTTGCGCTTATTATATTTATGGCGGGGCGGCAGATGTACAAGGACAAAAAGTCCGGCAAGTCCGTTTGCGGCGGAAACTGTGCAAGCTGCTGCGGCTGTCCCCACGGCTGCGGTGCTGCCGGAGGCAGGGAACAAGATACGGGAAGCAAGAAATTTTCGGCAATGCCGAAAATATAACGAGCGGCATTCCGCTGCCGGCGGCGGGGAATGCTTTGGACGGAAACCTACGAGATTAACGGAGAATCGGAAAAATGACTGAACTTTCTTATTCGCAGAAAAAATATCTTTTCGCTATCTACAAGTTAAGCTGTACCGATGAGCGGAACATTTCGAGAGCCTCGGTAAGGTCAACGGAACTTGCCGATATGGTGGGAGTGAGCAAGGCAAGCACCGCATCCATGACAGCAAAGTTAAGCGAGGCGGGCTTCATCGAAAAGGAGCATTACGGGCAGATACGGCTGACAGAGGGCGGCATAAAAGCTGCAAGCCCCATTTATTCGGGCTGCGTTATCATAAAGGAATTTCTCAAAAGCCTGGGACTGGACGACAAGACCGCCGACAGCGACGCTGTAAAAATAGTTATCCATGCCTCTCAAAAGGCTGTGACAAGCCTTGAGGATCATATTCTTGCAAAGACACTGCCTATTGAAAGGGATGCGTAAAAATGGCAACGGCTGTAATAATCGTTCTGCTTGTTATCGTCTGTGTTTTTTCCGTAAAAAGCTATATGAAAAAGCTGTCTCACGGCTGCTGCGGAGCGGGGGGAGACAACGAGGGGGCGGCGGCTGACAGGGATAACTGGGATATATCCGGGTACAATTTCAGATACGCCGTTAAAATAGGCGGCATGTCCTGCAAAAACTGCGCCGCAAAAATCGAAAACACCTTTAACAGGAAAGAGGGAGTTTACTCCAGGGCGGACTTTAAAAAGGGAACGGCGGAAATTTTTTCCTTGTCCCCGCTGTCCGAATTTGCCGTCAGGCAGACGGTGGTGGGACTGGGGTATTCGGTGGAGGAAATAAAGGAACTGACGGTGTAAAAGAATAAAAAAGCTTCCCGAAAAAAGGGGAGCTTTTTTGCGTTAAGTTAATAGTTAAGACCGCTGTTAATGCCTGCCGCTGTACGGATAAGTACGGGGAAAGCCTTGCATTCTCCTCACCGTGCGCCCATTTTTTAAGCTCGTCCGCTATTTCATCAAGGCTCTTTTCAAGTGCTGCAGTAAACGTGCAGGTGGTCTATACAAATTCCTCATTGAATTATGGGTATGGGATTAGTATAAGGGGCATTCGTCCGCATATGAAGCGGCGAACAAATCAACCGGATTCATTTGCAAAGACACATCGAATCGAACCGGCAGAGAAATTCCGTCAGCCGGGAGCGGGTTCGCCAAAGCGAACATTATATTTATTTTTGCGGTATGTTTTAATACTAATCCCCATTAGAATTATGGAGAAGAAGCCGCCGCAAAAAATTTGCATATACGATTTTTTGCGGCGGCTGATTCCCATAATTCAATGAGGGATTTGTATAAGACCGCAGTATTGTGTTCGTCGGTATCGCAGCTGCCGTTTTACAACCGCAGAAACCTGTTCGGCTTTTTCCCTCTGCAATGAGCGGGTATGCCCGGAAAGTACCGTCCAATACGGAGATTTGCAATGCTTGCAGATCATTGGAAAGCGTTTTGATCGGCAGTTTCCTAAAGAGTTAATTTAAATTGCATAGTAAAAACTGTACAAAATTTTTGGGAAATTTTGTACAATTGTACAAAATTTGCAGATGAATAAAAATATTTTGCGTAAAGCTATTGACATGTGAGGGAATATGTGATATAATAATATTATGAAATGGTGTTGCTGTTGAACGGGGTGTTGCGAGGGAATGAGGGGCGTGGGTGTTGAGAGGAAATGAGGGGCAGGGAAATGTTTGCGGAAAGGGACGTGATGAATATGGAAGAGAGGGGAAAGATACCGCTTTTGGCGGTGTGCGGTCCGACGGCGACGGGAAAGACGGCGGCGGGGGTGAGGCTGGCAAAGGAGTTGGGGGGAGAGGTGGTGTCTGCGGATTCCATGC
>JAMOZU010000292.1 GCA_023667745.1 Ruminococcus sp. | reverse complement strand
ATACCCTTGTTCCCCGATTGTCAATACCCCGGGGGAAAGTTTTTTGCAATTTTCGCACCGACCGCAATATGACCTTCGGTATACAGCTTTTCTGCCGCAAAAAATGTATGCTGTCAAAAACTATCCCCCATTCTCCTTATCATCTTTACATTTACAAAATATTATACCACATGGGAAATTCCTCTTCGTATATCTGATCGAGACGGTGATAGATAGACTGTATCTCCGCAATAAGCTCCGAATTTTCATTGGATATAAAGGGCGTTATTTTCGCAATGGAGGAGTTTATTTCCTCAAGAGCGGCATCGTGGATAAGCATGGTGACAACCTTTTCGTATTCGTGCCAATAGACGTTCAGCTCGTCTGACAGTATCAGCGCACCCTCGGTATCTCCAAGCTCATAGACCTGCTGTATCTTTTCTATCCGCCCTTTCAGCTCATTGTTGTAATGCTTTAGCAAAATAAGCGAGCAAAAGGAATAGACCGCTATTACCGCCAGCAAAACAGCCGCAATTTTAACTCTTTTCAATTGTCTTCTCTCCCTCGCATTTTTTGCTTAATTCTTTTTTGATTATCTTGTATTTCCCCGGGGACTCGGCGGTCATGATAAATATATCCTCCGTTTTGACATCGTTTTCCAGGAGAATTTTTTCAAGCCACCCGTCCCCCAGTCCCAGCCGCTTTAATGAAGACTCCATTACAAAACCGTCCTGTACAACTACCGCAGGCGGGTCGGAGGAACTGTTCTTTATCTGCATATCTCCGTTGGTGACGGTCCTTGCGGAAAATTTCGGATAAACGCTTACCTTTCCCGTGGTTTCCACCACCGCAAACTGCACCTCGTCAAGGTCGAAAACTCCCGCCGAACGTATAGCCTCCATAAGGTCGTCGGTGGTGAAACGGAGATTGTACAGCTTTTGCTGATCTACCTTCCCGTTGCTTATGACAACAACAGGCTCGCCTGACATTATCCCTCTCATCTTCCTTGACCTCAGCGACACCCACGACATGACAACGTCCAGGCAGACCAGCGTCAGCACAGGCAGAAGTCCCGTTATCAGCGGTATCGACAGATCCTCCACCGGAAGGGTCGCAATGTTTGAAATAAGTATCGTTATGGCAAGCTCCGAGGGCTGGAGTTCGCCTATCTGCCGCTTTCCCATAAGACGCACCGAAAAAATAAGCACACAGTAAAGTATGACCGCACGGATAAAAACTACCGACATTTATCTTTTTCACCTCTGGCTGAAATTTAATGAAACGCCGGTTCGGGTGCGGCAGTTTCCTGCTTTTATTATGCCGTGATATTTCTTGATTATACTTTGCGGAAGAGTTTTAATTTTTTTTTTTTTTTTTTTTTTTTTTTTTTTTACATGCTGCGATTCACGGTCTGCAGTAAAAAAAATCTACGCAAAATCTTGCATTTACGGATCTTGCGCAGATTTTTTTCTTTTGCATGTCATGCTGATTTACATAATTCTAATGGGGATTAGTATCACAAGTTCTTGCAGGATTTTTTGAAGTCATTATCTGACTGATAAATTTTGCCTTTGCCGTGATAATGCCCGGCATATATGCGTCGAACGTTCCCACGGTCACATAATGATATATGCCCACCTCGCCGAATCTGTTTCCCTGGAGCAGTTCGTGACCGTTTTGCGGTTCTAAATCTGTTGAACATTCTCATAGGTGCATACCGAAAAACAACCGAGGAATTGACTGAACAAAGCCGTTCAACTTAATTGCAAAATAAGTTGAAAGGCTTAAAATATTCTTATAATATTCAAATTATGGTATCTGTCTATTTCAACTTATCGAACGTCATTCATAGGCGAACAGCCGAAATATTTCACATAGGCTCGGTAGAAAACCGAGTAATCTCCAAATCCGCAGCTTTCGGCAGCCTGCCGCGCCGAAACGCCGCTGCGGATTTTTTCTTTTGCCGCCGTGAGACGCTTTATCGTTATGTACTCCCAAGGTGCGGCACCCGTGGTTTGCTTGAAAATTCTGCCGAATTGTGACGGGCTGAGGAAAAAGTGTTCTGCAAGCATCGGTACGGAAATTTCCTCAAACAAATTTGCGTTCACATACGCCGTAATTTGCTCGGAAAAACTTTGCGGCTTTTCAAAATCGGCAGTACCCCTTTTCAAAAATGCGCTGTTTATAAGGTCAAGCAGCGTAAAAAGATTTATTTGAATTTTAAGCTTTTTTTCGTAATCGTCATTTCTGCGGTTCATATCTTCAAAAATATTTTCAAGACGATTTTTGTCAAGCGTGTAAAAATTCCCCCTGCCGAGCGGACGGTCAAAAAAGGCTTTCAGAAGCCTGCGTTCGGGGTCGATACAGTCAACCGCCGAAACCGAAAAATTCAAGGCGCAGCGTTCATATCTGCTTTTACCGAGAATATGCACTCTATGGGACTCGGCAGGTCGCATTATCAGAATACTGCCCGTTTCGAGAGGGTATCGTGCGCCCTCAACAAGATATTCGGCGTTACCCGAAACAAAGTAAAAAATTTCGCAGCATTCGTGGACGTGCATATTAAAATCCCTGTCGTCGGGATTTTCGTCCGCAGCGTACCGCATATATAAATCTCCAAAATTAAATTCACGCAAAACATTCATAAAAATTGCTCCCCAAAGTTTTTATTTAAGTATATCACATTATGCGTGAATTTGCAATATATAATGCTTAAATTTACAATTGTAATGCAAATAATTTTATAGTATACTGATTACAGCAAATAATTTTGGGAGGAATTTTTATGAAATTCAAGCTTGCAGCATTTGCCGACGAGGTTGACGGAAATCTTGAAAAGCAAATTTCCGCAATGAAAGAAAACGGCATTGATTATCTTGAAATTCGCAGCGTGGACGGTGAAAATGTTTCCGATATTTCTGCCGAAAAAGCGCAGGAAATTCGCCAAAAGCTGGAGACAAACGGCTTGTCGGTATGGTCTGTCGGCTCGCCTTTCGGGAAGATTGGCATAGGGGACGATTTCATCCCGCACCTTGAAAAATTCAAGCGGCAAATTGAAACCGCAAATATTTTGGGCGCAAAACATATGCGGATTTTCAGCTTTTATGTACCGAGTGAAAATTCCAAAAAATATTCTGACGAGGTAATGTCCCGCTTGGGAAAATTCCTTGAAACGGCGCGGGGCAGCGGCATTGTCTTGTGCCACGAAAACGAAAAGGGAATTTACGGAGATATTGCCCCGAGATGCGGGGAAATACACAAAAATTTCCCCGAAATAAAGGCGGTTTTCGACCCCGCGAATTTTATTCAATGCGGTCAGGACACAAAAGCCGCTTGGGAAATTCTCGCCCCATATGTCGAATATATGCACATCAAGGACGCTTTGGCGGACGGTTCGGTCGTTCCTGCAGGAAAGGGCGAGGGGAACATACCGTTCCTGCTTGAAAATTATACGGGAAAAGTGCTGACAATTGAGCCGCATTTATCGGTATTTTCGGGTTTTGAAAAGCTTGAACGGAACGGTGAAAATGTGCCGAAAAAATACTGCTACTCATCTTCGAGAGAGGCGTTTGACGCAGCGGTTTCGGCGTTAAAAGAATTACTTTAAATTAATTTGATAGGAGCGTTAATTATGGAAAAAATTCGTCTCGGAATAATCGGCGTGGGAAATATGGGCAGC
>JAMOZU010000291.1 GCA_023667745.1 Ruminococcus sp. | reverse complement strand
CATATACCGTAGGCTGCGTAAGAAGCCCCCCGAATACTACCCCCATTACCGAAGCCGCCGTAACAACCGCCCTTGCAAATACACGAAGCCCCTGCCTTATCCGCTCTTTCCTGCCTGCGGTTCTTTTTATTTTGCGGATATTCTTTTCAAGATCGGCGGGGAATTTGTAATCGCCGTATTCCGGGCTTTCCTCCAAGCTCCGAAGGTCGTTGTCAAGGCTTGCTTTAAGAGCGTCGGTCAGTATAAGGTCGAATATCTTTTCCCTTGTTTCAGCGTTCATTGTATATGCCCTCCAGTTTCTCCTTTAAGATTTTACGCCCCCGATAGATGCGGGATCTCACCGTGCTTTCGGGTATGCCCAGCAGGGAGCTTATTTCCTCAACGGTGTATTCGTATATGAGCCTTAAGGACAGTATATCGCTGTAAATATCGTCAAGGCTCATTATTTCTTCCACCAGATTTTTATAGCCTATATCCGACATTATCTCGTCGGTTAAATCCTTTGAAACAGGCTCGTCCTCGGCTATGGGTACGATTTTTTCGGTATGCTCCCGCTTTAGGTTATCTACAGCCTTGTTCCTTGCCATTATCACAGCAAGAGCCTTCGCCCTTTTTGACGGCACTTCCGGGAAAATGGAGATGTTCTCCGCAATTTTCAGAAAGCAGTCCTGAAGGGTCTCCTTGGCTATACTTTCATTATGTAATATCAACGCAGCCGTTTTGAACATCAGTTTGCCGTACAGCTCGTATACAGCGGTAAACTTTTCCCTGCCGTCCTGGGAGTCGATAAGAATAAGATATGTTCCGAGCACGGTGTACTTCCTTTCGGTAAAATAATTCCGTTATTGATATTATACACCATTGTTTGGAAAATTGCAATAGGGAATTTTGATGTCCCGAAAAAATCCCCGCTTTGGGGCGGGGCAGCTTGTATAAAAGTCTTAAATCGGCATTCCATTAACATAACGCAAAAATCCCCTGCTTGAAAGCGGGGGATTTTTGCGATAAGGTCATTCGACCCTTGTAAATATTATCGGTTCACCGACCCCTTGGTATTCAATGCTGTCGCTGTCAACATAGAGAGCCAAACTCAGATACGAGCTGACGCTCATATTGTCATCGAAAGTAAAATCATATCCCACGCAGACATCATCGGGGTTTAAAAGGGCATTATAAACCAATGTATATTCTTTAGGATATTTCCAAAGCTCCGTCTCATACTCTACCCATTCGTCAAATTCCTTATAGTGGGTATTGTCCGGAGTGTATTTATCGGTCACCTCTGTTTTATACATATCCCGAAAACGTTCCTTATCCTCAAAAACAAGATGTATATGCCCATCGTCTATTTTGAAAAAGCATTTGCCGGTATCGCCATCCATGTAATATAAACCATCGTTAAGGAAATATTCGTTTTTGTCCGCTTTGCGGAACACACCTTCAAGTCCGGAATTCAAATAATCGTTTTCCTGTTTGAGTTTAAGGTTGACAATAATCAGACATACCAACGCTACTACAAGCAGGACTATGCAGGCAGTATAAATAGCAGATATTTTCTTTGTCATGCTCGAAGCTCCCACCAATCTTGTTTATTTTTGGTATGTAATATTTGAACCTTCCATTTTTATTTTTCCTCCGCCATAAGTACCCTTTACATCCGGTTTACCGGTACCCTCGTGTTTAGTTCCACCACTATAAAAATACCAATTAGCTTTTTGTTGACTGTGTACCCAAACATAAACTTTTACTTTGCTTTTTTGTCAAAGTATTAATGGAAGACAACCAAAAGCATGATTTCAAGTTTATATTTATTTAATTATACAACAGAAAGTCACCGGTGTCAATAACCGGCAGTTTGGTTTAACAAAAAATTTACAATTTTATACCAACACACATAAACTCCTCCCCCTCAAGGGTCTTTATCATAAACGAGCCGTCCTCGTAAACCGCATAGCTTTTGGGATTTCCCTCTTTGGGGATAGACACCGAGCCGGGGTTGATGTAAAATATACCCTCCTTTTCCTCCGCTTTTGGGATATGGGTATGCCCGCTGACGATAATGTCCCCTTTGGCGGGAGCGGGTATCCGTTGAGTACCGAGCAGATGACCGTGGGTACACAGTGCCGTATGACCGTCAAGCCACAGGAGCAAATGATCCGCCATAACCGGAAATTCCAGCACCGTTTGATCCACCTCCGCTTCGCAGTTCCCCCGAACGCAGAGGAGACTTTGTTTTGCGCCGTTGAGCAGGGAGATGACCTCTTTGGGGGCATAGTCCCGGGGCAGGTCATTTCTCGGTCCGTGATAGAGAAGGTCTCCCAAAAGTATCAGCTTGTCCGCCCGTTCCCGCCTGAATGCGGCAAGCATTTTTTTGCAACACGAAGCTGCTCCGTGTATATCCGAGGCAAACATAAGTTTCATAAATTTTTTTCAGTCCTTCTTGTGGGGGATAGGGCATTTACGGGTTTGTCCGAGGCTGAATTTAAGCCGCAGACCCGTTCAAAGGCTTTTTTAGAAAAATTGCCGCTGCCTTTCGTCCGTCACCCAAAGTCCCTCAAACGCATAAAGTAAAGTACGGCATTCAGGGCTCTTGGGCAGGCGGCAGGAGACGCACTATCAAAGCCGGCGGTGCGCTTTCTGCCCGCAGGATAACCTGCCCGGACGGTACCGTATGCCGTTTATTATAGATTGGGGGAGGCATATCCTCTCCCGGCGACAGTATCGGGGGCTTGCCTGCAAGCTCCCGATGCTTATTACATGGGGCGCACGTCCAGATAGACCTCGTTTTCGCTGACCGGAGCGGAGTTGACGTCGATGGTGTAGTTCATATAAAGCTCGCCGCCGTCGTCGGTCATGCGGTTGATGATACGCTTGGTGTAAACGCCCAGTGTGGCTGTGCCGTAGGGAGTGCCGTAAAGGCAGTGGTGACGTTTGGCGTGTTCCATGATAAGGTCGGTTTCCGCTATGCCGTCCCGCCGCATGGAAGCATAGGTCTCGCCGAAGCAGGAAACGGTGGTGACAGCTCCGGGAAAGCCCGTAAGTGTGCTGTCGTCGTAGGTTATCTCCCAGCCTGTTTTGCCGGACATTTCCGCACGCCGGAGAGTTCCCTCGGTGATAAGCTCCACGGCGTCCGGCTGTCCGCCGCTGCGGGTTATGCTTTTAAGGGTGATGTTTACTTTTTTTTCTGTGTTCATGTTATTCCTCTTTTTTTGGTATTGGCGATATGGCGAAATACTTTGGTTTATAGGTCTATGCAAATGACCTGCGCCCTGACGGGCGGCGGCATACTGCGCAAGGCTGCGCCTTGCACGACTATGCCGCACCGCCGCCCGACCTTGTTACTTGCTCGGTTGATGTTAGTTGTTCTGTGTTGCGTTAATCTTTCCGGACGCTTTTTTGGCGGTCGGGCGGCGGTTGCTTTACTTGCTCGTGCGATGCTTTTGTTTGCGGCGTGCTGTCAGTGACGGCGGCTTACGCCGTTGGGGCTTTGCCCCAAACCCCACCGGAGCTCCGCCCCGGACCCGGCAAGGGCTCTGCCCCTTGACCCCGCAAGGGCTTCGCCCCTTGACCCCACAAGGGAGTGTGACCCCCCCGTTGTTGGCTGCCGTTACTTGCTCTTGTGTGGCTTTCATTGACCTATTAACTATTAACTATTAACTCTTCTATGCTTACTCTCTTT
>JAMOZU010000290.1 GCA_023667745.1 Ruminococcus sp. | reverse complement strand
CGTAAATTCTCCCCCGCTTCTTTCACCTTGAAATCAACGAACGCACCCGTGGACTTGCCTATCCAGTTTTCCTGCTGCGCCTTGATGTTGGGGAGATAGTTTACGTCTTTGAGTCCCTCTAACAGCTTATCCGCATACTCGGTAATACGCAGATACCACACCTCTTTTGTTTTCTGCACAATATCGCTGTGGCACACATCGCACTTGCCCCCCTGTGAGTCCTCGTTAGACAATACCACCTTGCAACTGGGGCAATAGTTTACCAAAGTCTTGTCCCTGAAAACAAGCCCCTTTTCAAACATTTTAAGGAATATCCACTGGGTCCATTTGTAGTAGTTCTCGTCGGTGGTATCCACTACCCTTGACCAGTCAAAGGAGAATCCCACTCTTTTGAGCTGTTCGGTGAACTTTTTTATGTTCCTGTCGGTTACCTGACGGGGGTGAATGCCCTCTTTTATGGCGGTGTTCTCCGTAGGCAAGCCGTAAGCGTCAAACCCTATGGGGAACAGTACATTGTACCCCTCCAGCCGCCTTTTCCTGCTTACAGCCTCCAGCCCCGAATACGCCTTGATATGCCCCACGTGCATTCCCGCCCCCGACGGATAGGGGAACTCCACCAGCGCGTAATATTTGGGCTTATCGCTGTTGTTCTCCGCCTTGAAACTGTTATGCTCTTCCCAGTATTTCTGCCACTTAGGCTCAATTTCCGAAAAATTATACCTTTCCATTTTATATTCGTCCTTTCCGAAATTTATCCCGCTTACTTTTTCTTAGCCCCGCATTTTTCGCACTTTCCGTCGCTGCCGAACTTATGCGAACCGAACGCCGCTATGCCGCCGCAGTCCTTGCATATCTTCCAGTGATAGCTGCTGTTGACCTTGTATTCTCCCGCTCCCGTGTGGGTGTGGGAAACATAGTCGCTTTTGGAGACCGTCAGCAATGACTTGGAATACAACGCCTTTGACATATTGTCATATCTGTATTTTACGCTCATGGCCTCGGCAGTGTAGGTGTAGGTCGTATTCCCTTCTTTCCAAGTCACTTTCTTTTCGGGGGCTTTTACCGTGCAGCCGCTTTCCCCGCTGTCAGCCGCCCCTTTGAGGATATACCTGTAAGGGTCTTTCATATCGACTTCCATATCGTCCCTGAAGCCGTCCGTATTGGTAAGGTCGACTATATAGCTTTTCCCGTCAAGCACAACTATATTCCACATATGGTCGCCGCCGTCCATAGTCCCCGTTATTATAAAGCATTCCACTCCGCCTTTTTTGCACAGGTAATAGAACGCCTTTGCATACCCTTCGCATACAACATTGGTGGACTTGTCCCCATCAAACACGGCGGGTATCTGCCAGGGGTCGCCGCCCACCATGCTTGCCGCCGCCGACCTGTCATAGGTAACTCTTGCGCATATCTCGTCGCAGTAGCCCTTTATCTTTTCATAGTCGCTTTTCCCGTCGTATTTTGCGGCTGTCTTGTCCGCATTTTTAAAGCATGCCGCCGCATAGGCTATCTTCTTGCTGTCGACGGTCTTTCCCTTGCTGCCCTTGTAATCCGAAGATGCAAGCATCTCTGCGGTCGCGCTTTCCACCTTTGATTTATCGTAATAACTTGCCTCTATCTGACTGCCCTCCAGCCAGTAGGTGTATTCGGGATATTCAAGGCTCAGCGCATTTGTGGCGTCGCTCCAGCAGTCCATCAGCTTGTCAGTGCTCAGGGACTTATTTTTCGGGAGAGTAAGTTCTATCTCCGTGCTTGTCCGCTTCCCCTCCGCAATTTCCTTGCAGAATTTAAACTGCTGATCGTAAAAATCCTTGGTAACACTCGTAAGAGTACTGCTGCCCTGTTTCCCGAAAGGGGCGGACTTTGTACCGTACAGTAAATTGCCCTCATAGCTTATCATTTCCGCATTTGCGTTTACAGCCGTCCCCGGTATCATCATCGCCGCAGCCAGAACAACGGCGCATATTTTCTTATTCATAAATCTTAAACTCCTTTCCGGATATGTAACCGAACACCCGCCAAATCGCCCCTTTGCCGTGCGGCATTTTATCATACCGATTCCCATAATTCAATAAGGGATTTTATCAGTCTACCCTGCCAACGTTTCTTTCGCAGTAAGCGTTTATGGACTTGTCAAACAGCAGGAAATACGCCATTATCCCAAAACCTATCGTAGGAACAAGCACAATAAGCTCAACTATCGTTATAAGCGTTCCCGAACCCAGATACTCCACCGCCATTCCCGTAAGAGAACTTACCTGAACCATCGAGATGATATTGAGTATCACCTGCGCAACGCACCCTACACCCAGCCATATTCTCGAACTGTGGCTGCCCTTTTTCAGCTGAACGGAGAAATATATATGGTAAATTGCCGACATTATCCCTCTTACATTAAGCCCCGGCAGACTTACGATACCGTTGAGAACGGAAATTACAAGGATTATGTTACCCATGAGCTTTGCCCGCTTTTCCCCTTTGTTCACCAGCGGCAGGTCAGCGTCCATCTGCTCCCAATAGCCGGTGCTTCCGCCGGGATTGTACCCGCCGCCGTTATTATATCCGCCGCCGTTGTTATATCCGCCGTTTGACAGACTGACAGGGCTGTATGTACTCTGTCCCATTGGGGTGTTCATTCCGTTTCCGTTCATACCGTTTGAAACGCTTTGATAGCCTCCCCGATCGCCCGTTCCGTTCATTTGTGAAACTCCCCCGGAAACACCCGAACGACCCCCTTGACCGTTCAGCCCGGATTGTCCCGCCTGACCCGAACGGCTCGGCATACCGCCGCCCATCTCCTCAAACACGGGCGCACCGCCCATTTCCGATATACCCGGCACACTTGATGTACCCGACCCGCTTTCCTCGGGCTTTTCCAGACTGATAGGCTTGCTCCCTATGCTCCCCGCATTTCCCGCAGACACACCCGCCGCATTTGACGCACCCGCCACAGGCTTTTCCTTGGGCTTCTCTTCTTTTTTCGGTACTCCCACCTCGCTGCCGTCCATTTCGCTTAGCATGGGCATAGCCATATTTTCCGGGTCTTCCTCTTCATACTCAAAGACGAAATCGTCCTCGTTGTACTCCTTGGGAGCGGCTTTTGCCGTACTCTCTTCTGCCGCCCTGTCAGGGTGGTCAAGATCACCCATTCCCTCCGTGTCGGGAATTTCAATGCTTAACATATCCAGCTCGTCCATTGTAAAAACAACCCCTTAATATAATTTTTTCGGTAAATGCCTTAACCGGGCACTTCTTCATTTCCCCTATTCCTCCGCCGTCCACTCTGAAATATCCACCTCTTCCCCGTCCGCCCAGAGCCTTTCCAGATTATAGAAATCCCTCTGCTCACGGTTGAATATGTGAACAACAATATCCCCGTAATCCAGTATGACCCAGCCGCACCCGGCTGTCCCCTGTATACGTTCGGGCGGCAGACCCTGCTCCTTGAGCTTTACCTCCACCTCGTCCGCCAACGCCCTTGTCTGGGTGTTTGACATGCCGTCGGCTATTACGAAATAGTCCGCCAGAATGGTAAGCTCGGTAATTTTAAGGACTTTTATATCCTCCGCCTTTTTCCTGTCAAGGCACTTGACAATAGCTTTCAAAGCCTCTTCCCGATTCATATTTAAACCGCCTTTCCGATCATTTGTTCCGGTATTTTCCCCGCCGAAGGCGGGGAAAATACCTTAAATCG
>JAMOZU010000028.1 GCA_023667745.1 Ruminococcus sp. | reverse complement strand
TGTCTTTCCCCGCCTACGGCGGGGAAAGACAACAGCCTTATCGGAAAATTGATTTCCGTGGATATCCAAAATAAATGTTGCAAAGGCAGGGGAAATGTGGTATAATATTTACGGAAAGGCAGGTAATGTTAAGATGAGAGTATTGTATGACAAAAAAGTCAAGGTGAAAAGGGATTTTTCCTTTGAAGTGCCGGATGTTATCGAGAGGTCGGCGGAAAATATGGTGGAGGCGATAAATTCCGGCAAGCTCATTGCCGACTGCTATATGGCGGAGCTGTACAACGACATCAACAACTGCCTGCATGTTGACATTGACGACGAACAGGCGGAGGAGCTGCGGAATTATTATATAAGAGGGGGGATGTATGAAGATGATTGATTTTTCCCGGTACGAGACGGACGCTCACAGTTACTCGGGGTCGGACGACAAGCGGAGCATTTTTATGGACGGGAAATATTATATGGTAAAGCTGCCCAACGACATTGCCTCGCCAAATTCACTGCAAACGAGCATGAGCAACAATGTTATATCGGAGCATGTGGGAAGCGGGATAATGAGGAGCCTGGGGCTGGAAGCGCAGAACACGGTGATGGGGTACTGGGGGGATAAAATTGCGGTAGCCTGTGAGGATTTCCGTGAAGAGGGGTGGGAACTGCATGAGTTTTCATGGTATATGCAGAACGTTATCCCGAAAAGCCTTATCGGCAGGATAGCCACGTATGAGCAGCTTTACAAGGTTTTTGACGAATGCCGCTTTTTGCGGGAGATACGGCGGCGGTGTATCGAGAGCTATTGGGATATGACAGTGGGGGACGCACTGATAGGCAATTTCGACAGGCACAAGGACAATTTCGGGTATCTGACCAACAAGGAAACGGGGGAAATAAAGCCCTCGCCCATATACGACTGCGGGAGCTGTCTTTACCCTGCGCTGACGGAGGAGCGGTTTGAGGAGATACTTTCGAGCCGTGAGGAGATCGAGATGAGGGTATATGATTTTCCGAAAATCGCCCTTAACAGGAACAGGAGCAAAAGCAAGGAAGATCGGTTCGGGTATTTCGAGCTGCTGTCGAGCGGCTTTGACAGCGAGTTTACGACGGCTTTTTTCCGGATATATCCGAGGATAGATATGGAAAAGATTTTTTCCCTTGTGGACGGCACACCTTTTATTACGGACGTAAGGAAGGATTTCTATAAAAAAATGCTGATGTACCGCAAAGAGCTGATACTTGACAGGGCGGCGGAGATACTGAAAGGGTAAAAGAAACCGACAGGCACTTCGCCTGTCGGTTTTTCTTTTACTCATTGTTTTGTTTTAGGCAAGCAGTCTTATGCTGTAAGAGACTTACGCTTGCCTCGTTGCCCCATTATCGGAACAACCCATTGTTTTGTTTTATAAGTAAGTAAACATTGCTGTACAAATCTTATACAAGATTAGGTCATCGTTAAATTGCCCCACGCCTTACAGCAACCATGCCAACGTCCCACAAAGGGCGAGCAACCAACGACAACTTTACTATATTTATTATAACACACATTTTTCGATTTGTCAAGTGTTTTTTCAAAAAAATATAAAAAATTTCCAAAAAAAGAAAAGGGCAGGAAATCCTGCCCGAATTTTCTTTTAACTATATTACCCGGCAAGCGAGACCAAAGCTGTAATGAATCGTATTTGCCCACGGCGTCCTTATCAATTTAAGAACTCAAATATAGGGTATTTGCCGTTGCAGTAATGTAAATATTACTGCATTCATAAAAATACATCACGCCTTACAGAAGCCATGAATTTTAAAAACGTGACCCATAAAGGGTAAGTAATATAATCACTATGTATAGTATAGCATAGATTTATTTTTTTGTCAAGCCTTTCCAAAAAGAAAAAGACAGGCAAAAGCCTGTCGTTTTTCTTTAACCATATTGCCCGGTGAACGCCTGATACACAATTATATCCAACTTCACCCACGATGTTCCTCAATCGGAACTTTAGATTTGTTTTAACGCCCGCCACTGTGTCGGGCTTGTCATCTCCGAGCCGTACGGCACGGATTCTGGTATATGACCCCCAAAATGGGCGAACAATATAGCCACTGTAATTAGTGTACCACATAATCAAAGTTTTGTCAAGTCCTTATTCGTAAAAAGTTTAATTATTTTTTTGTCAATTTCGCTCATTAGCTCGTAAGGTAATTTATATGCCGCTTCGGTTTTCCCTGTAGGTTTGATTATCCTTATTTTGGAAATACTCCTTAATTGAAGCGGTATTGCATACGCTTCGGAATCAGAGTCCGGAATTATCTGTCCTAAATACACTTCCGAATTGTGAAGGCTGTCTCTTGTTTTTCCATTTTTCAACGAGGAAATCGGAACAACTACCACACAGCCGTTTTCCCTGCTGTTGAATCTATCAACAACTACAGCATAGTGCGTTCCGCCAAATTCATTGCCGACATTAAATCCGAAATTCACATGGATTATTTCACCACGCCTGTAATCACGCAATTTGCCCGGCTTAAACCCCTGCTCAAACCCCAAATACCTCGCCCATGTACAAATCCAGTCGGATATGATGTTCTGCCGTTTGGGTATGAGCTGATTAATGGAAGCATACAGGGTTTTAAGCGAGTTTTTGACTTTATCCGGGTCGGATTGTTCCGACGGTCTGATATGTTTTTCCTGCGTTACCACATTCTCCCGCCTCCTTTATTCATTTTTTATAAGGGGAATTTCCCCGCCGGACGGCAGGGGATTTTTCCCGGTCGGCTGTTTTCCAAAAATCCGCCCGCAAGCGTATGCCTGCGGGCGGATGTTATAAACTATTTGCCGTTATCGGCGTTGTGCCGTTTACTTCGAGCTATCTCTTAGCCTCTCTTCTTAGCAACTACTGCTGCTGCAGCGAGAGCTACGGGGATAACTGCCAGAGCTACGGGTGCGTTTCCGGTCTTAGGAGAGGAAACGGGAGCTACGGGAGTAGGCTCGGTAACGGGAGCCTCGGTCTCTACTACTGCGGGAGCAGTCTCGATAACCTCGGGAGTATCGTCTTCAACGGGGTCGATAACGATCTCGTCGCCTTCGTCTACGATCTCGTCGCCGTCGCCGTCTGCGCCTGCGCCGGGAACTACATCGTCCTCTTCAAGATTACCAACGGTAACGGTGAGAGTATCCCAGTACCAGTCAATGGGAGTGTAGAGGAGCATCTTGGTAAGGAAGGTCTTAGCCTCGGTAACCTTGCCCTCATCGGTGATGGTGAACCAATCGAAGGAGAGGGTGTCGCTGCCCCAGTTGAACTTATCGGTATCGGAGAGCTGCATGGTCAGACCGCTGTTTACGGTGATAGCGCCGGTGAAGAGGTTCTGAGCCCAAGCGGCACTGTAAGAACCGTACATATCAAACTCATTGGAGTTGATCTCGGAATAAGGATAAGAACCGTAAGTGTTGGTGTTGTAAAGGTGCTGACCAAAGGTAGGATTGTACCAGTCATACTTGTTTACCTGCCAACCGTAAGCCTTATGGGGAGTAATCCAATCACCACCAAACATTACAGACTTAGCTGTTGCAACATATCCATTGTAGCTCTTGAATGTGAATACAACATTCTCGTTGTTAGCGATAGCGTCATTCAAAACTGCTACAGGGTTGGTGTAATACTTGCCGCCGGCTTTTCTTGCCTGAAGAGCAGCAGTTACATCAGCAGGCTCGGTAAGAGAAGACTTCAAAGGATAAATGTCCTCATTATCAGCACCAGCAACGAACGAACCAACCTGAAGAGGCTGTGCAGTACCCTTTATTTGAGCAGTACTCTTGTGTTCAGTCCAATCGTTCTCTTTCCAATAATTAATAGCGTAAGATGTTTTGCCAAAATCGTTCGCACTCAAAGCATCCCACTTGGTTTTATCCAAACCAAGCACACCAAACATAGTCTCGCTTGTATTTCCACCAACCCACGAAGGATAAGTGTCAACACTATGCATAGTGTTTACTTCATATGTCAGCTTAACATAACCCTGCTGGAAAGAATAGTCATATGCAGAGTTAGCAGTCTGACCCAAAACAGCATTGTTGAAGCCAGAAACAACAATCTTATTTCCTGTACCCGTACCTATACCGTTAGGATCAAATTCAATTAAAACTCCCAAGCCATCAAGTTTAAGGGGAGAATAACCATTAAGAGCATACTGATCCTTTACAGCTGAATCAGAAATATCTGAATCATAAAGCTTGCGAGTTACAGTAGTCTGAGGAGCCTCAGAATTTAAGTTCTTAAGAGATGTGAACGAGAACTCAGCGTCTACAAGAGATGCTCCACTCATATAATCGCCGTTAACACCGAAATAGATCTCATTGCCTCTGGAAAAATCAAAGCCATAGTCAGATGCACCGTTTACATAGTTGATAACAAACTGAACTTTGCCCTTGCTTCCGTTCTTAACCTCGCGATATTCCTTAAGATCATAAGTAAGCGAAATGGAATCCTGATCAGCGGAAACCACGGTAGCCATTGCAGATACGGCCATAGCGCCGGCAGCAACACCGGCAATTGTTTTTTTCATGTTCATGAAAAAATCCTCCTTGTTTTGTTTTTGATTTTCTTTATTTATTTCCAAATTTAATGGAAATCAATAATTAGGTGGCGAAAATGCTTGATAAACATTCTCACGATATGATTATACCACAAAAGAACTTGATATGTCAATGTACAAAGTAACTAAACTTACTATCGCATTTTTAGCCTTAATGTACACATATTCACCAAAAGCCCGCCGAAAAGCGTTATTATCCGGAAGAGCATACCGAACAGCCAATCGAATCTATCCGACCGAGCCGCCGGGGGTGCAAGCAGGGGGTCTGCCTTAACGGCTGACCGCCTCATTTGCGGTAAGCTGTTAGAAGCTAGAGGTTAGAGGTTAGAGGTTAGAATAAAAATCCTTTACTCTGCACCGAACACCTGCACCTAACAGCCGCCTCATTTGCGGTATGATTATACTATACATCATTTTTCGAGAAAAAGCAATAGGCAAAATAGACAAACCTTGATTATTTTTTTGTGTCTTTCGGGAAGTTTTCAACAAAGCGTTGGAAAATTTTGGGAGTTTTGGGTGTGGAAGGGGTGAAATTTTGGCGGGAGATTGGCGAAGTTGGGGTCGGGGTGGTATTCAAGGAAAATTTTTTTCAAAAAAATTTGAAAAAGGGGTTGACAAAGTGGGAGGGATGGTGTATAATAGAAGTGTAATGAAGATTACACAATAAGTACAAACATGCTACGTGTACCAAAAAAAGCCCCCCGCCTTTAGCCGGATCGGGGGGTTCGCTTTATCCTATTCTATTTTCTCTATCGTGATGTAAACGCTGTCGCTAATTGATAAAAGCGGGGATTTTTGTCGCCGTTCGCTTATTTCTTGCGTCCGTCAATCCACTTGCATATGATGTGCGAGCACACCTCCGCCATTATCGACGCAAGAGTTTGTATAAGTACAAACATTACTACATAACCCTCCTTTCCTCGTCGGGATTTCTCCTTCTAAGTAGTAAGAGAGGCGATAATTTAATTATACACTATAGGGAAAATTTTGTCAATATGGGGCGAAAAAAATTTTTTTTGGAAAATTTTGAAAAGGGCTTGACAAAATGGGATTGATGGTATATAATAATAAGTAGCAAAAGAACGTTTGCTCATAAATCACAAAAAAAGCCCCCGGAAGTTGCGTTTCCGGGGGTAATCACTTTTCATGTGTCCTTTCTCTGTGTACCGAAAAAATTTTTTTGGAAAATTTTTAAAAAGGGCTTGACAAAATGGGATTGATGGTATATAATAATAAGTAGCAAAAGAACGTTTGCTCATAAATCACAAAAAAAGCCCCCGGAAGTGTGAGTTCCGGGGGTAATCACTTTTCATGTGTCCTTTCTCTATCTATTATGTCAATTATGTCTGCACATATCCGACCTTCCTATTTATGATGCCGCCACTTGTCACCCGCGAAAAGTGATCGACCATGCCGGTCTTTTACTTACGACCGCCCAGTCTATTGCTTATGTAGTTTGCAACTACACTCGCCAGGACGTTCATAAGGAACGTAATAACGCTCATAAATCACTCCTCCTTCCCTTGTCAGATTACTCATTAACAAGTTTCAGAGCCGACATTAATTTAATTATACACTATAGGGAAAATTTTGTCAATATGGGGCGGAAAAAATTTTTTTGGGAAATTTTCGGAAAAGGCTTGACAAGGTGGGATTAATGGTATATAATAATATTAAAGTGATAATTAAAATCATTGCATGCAAGAAAGAGCCTCCCGAGCGGTCAAATTAGTGGGGAGACTTTTTTATTGCCCCCAAAAATTTTTTTGGGAAATTTTTAAAAAGGGCTTGACAAAATGGAAATAGTGGTGTATAATATATTAAAATGATAATTAAAATCATTACACGCAAGAAAGAGTCTCCCGTGTGTCCAAATTAGTGGGGGGGCTTTTTCTGTTTTTTGTACAATAAAAAAGGAGCCCCCGTGTGTCCAAACGCGGGAAGCTCCCACCCTTACTGACCTATCGTGATGTCAGCACTTCGGGCGAGGATTGTATCGCCGGGGGAATTACTTCTCATGCCGGTCAATCCATTTGCAGAGCAGATGCGAAACCACTTCCGCCGTTATTGACATGAGAGTCTCAATGATAAAAATCATTACACGCTTGCCTCCTTTCCTCGCAGGATTAACCCCTTTAAGTAATTAGAGTTGGCGATAATTTAATTATACACTATAGGGAAAATTTTGTCAATATGGGGCGGAAAATTTTTTGAAAGTTTTTTTGAAAAGGGCTTGACAAAATGGGATTAATGGTATATAATAATAAGCAGCAAAAGAACGTTAGCTCGTGGTTTACAAAAAAGCCTCCGGAAGTGTGAGTTCCGGGGGTAATCACTTTTCATGTGTCCTTTCGCTATGTACCGGGAAAAATTTTTTTGGAAAATTTTGAAAAAGGACTTGACAAAGTGGGATTAATGGTATATAATAATAAGTAGCAAAAGAACGTTTGCTCGTGGTTTACAAAAAAAGCCCCCGGAAGTACGAGTTCCGGGGGTAATCACTTTTCATGTGTCCTTTCTCTATCTATTACGTCAATTATGTCTGCACATATCCGACCTTCCCTATTTATGCCGCCGCCACCTGTCACCTGCGAAAAGTGATCGACCATGCCGGTCTTTTACTTACGACCGCCCAGTCTATTGCTTATGTAGTTTGCAACTACACTCGCCAGGACGTTCATAAGGAACGCAATAACGCTCATGGTTTACCCTCCTTCCCTTGTCAGATTACTCATTAACAAGTTTCAGAGCCGACAATTATACACTATCCGGAAAATTTTGTCAATATGGGGCGGAAAAATTTTTTTGGGAAATTTTCGGAAAAGGCTTGACAAAATGGGATCGGGGGTGTATAATATAGATGTAATGAAAATTACATGTAGAGCACTATGTACAAGAAAGCCTCCCGTGCGGCCGAATTAGTGGGGAGGCTTTTTCTTTGCCTTTTTTCGGAAAACAAAAAAAAGCCCCCCTGAGCAGCCGAGCGCAGGGGTAACTTCACCCTTACTGACCTATCGTGATGTCAGCACTTCGGGCGAGGATTGTATCGCCGGGGATTACTTTTCGTGCCGGTCAATCCATTTGCAGAGCAGATGAGATACTACTTCCGCCGTTATTGACACGATCCCCTGTAAAATGTAAAGCACTATATACCCTCCTTTCCTCGTCGGGATTTCTCCTTCTAAGTAGTGAGAGTGGCGATAATTTAATTATACACTGTAGGGAAAATTTTGTCAATATGGGGCGAAAAAAATTTTTTTGGGAAATTTTCGGAAAAGGCTTGACAAAGTTGGATTGGGGGTGTATAATATAAATGTAATGAAAATTACAAAACAAAATGCCATACTTCGGAAAGCCTCCCGTGCGGCCAAATTAGTGGGGAGGCTTTTTCTTTGCCTTTTTTCGGAAATAAAAAAAGCCCCCCTGAGCGGCCAAGCGCAGGGGGAACTTATCACCCTTACCTTTTTTAACCTGTACTGACCTATTAAAAGTCAGGCAAAGATGGGAGCAGGACGCCTATATCAGTCGTCATGCCGATCTGCCCACTTGCGAATAAGATACGAGATCAGATCCGCCGTCACCGACGCTAATACGTCAATTAAAAATGCCATACCTCTGACCCTCCTTTCCTTGCCGGATTAACTCCATTAAGTAATAAGAGCAGGCGTTATGTTTATTATACACTATCAGGAAAATTTTGTCAATATGGGGCGGAAAAAATTTTTTTTGGGGAAATTTTCGGAAAATGCTTAACAAAATGGGAATGAGGGTGTATAATTATAGATGTGAGAGGGCTTTGCTTTTATTCTTGATAAAAGCGGGTGTCTTTTCCGCCAACGCTATTTCTTGTGTCCGTCGACCCACTTGCATATGATGTGCGAACACATCTCCGCTATTATCGGCGCAAGAGCTTGGAATATTATAAGCATTTTGTTTATGCAAAAATCCCTCGGAGCATTCTCCGGGGGATTTTTGCTCCCCAAAAAAATTTTTCAAAAAAATTTTCAAAAACCCCTTGACAAATTCGAAATTATGGTATATAATATAATTGACGGCTGAAGTCCCCCATCACTCACCTCCCCCCCTTGTCGATTTATTCGGCATATGAGTTACCCCAAACTTCAGCCGTTCATAAAAACCTCCGAAGCAATGTGCTTCGGAGGTTTTTATTTTGTCCGCTCGAAAAAGCCCCTGCATGCAGCAGGGGCATTGCTTTTGCATATCAATAATTCAGCCTTATGTTCATTACCGCCGCCGTCATGGTTTCAAGGCGGGCTTTGTCCCTGTGTTCGGGGAAAGCAAGGTAGTTTATCGCCTGCTCGCAGAGAGTGACGAAAAATTCTCCCCGTCCTTCCAGCTTGAAATTCTCAAAGCCCATATCGCTGTATTTTCCGTAAATATCCTCCGGGGACAGCCGCAGGGGGCTTTCCACGCTGTCGTAAAGCTGTATGCGCTGGGTGGGGCATTCCCACTGGCGGCAGCCGTTTTTCTCGAACCATTCTTTGTTGACGGTCTCGTAATGGCTTTTCTTGGTGAGTTTAAGCTGCATTTCCCCTATATGCTCGTAATGCTCCCGGCGGCGGGGGCAGGCGGGAATGCAGACGGCGTTGGAAAGTATCTCGCAGCGGCGGCGTTCCTCGGGGGTCAGCTTTTCAAGCTCGTCTATCCGGTCGTTGAAGTTATAATCCAGGACAACAAGGCTGTAGTCCTTTTTAAGCTCCTCTTTAACGCCCTCTATATCCTTGATACATTTGCAGGTGGAGGAGGTTATTTTCATTTTCGGGTGGGTCTGCCTGATGTAGTTTTCCAGAATGGGGGAGACCACTATTACCTCGTTCATGCCGTTGTCGGCGAGTTTCAGGACTTCGTTGCACTCCTTGTCTTCCAAGTGCTTTTCTTTGAGCATGGGGTTGGTGAATGTGAATCTGTAGGGTATTCCCCTGCTGTTGTACGCTTCCAGCTGAACTTTCAGCCTTTCAAGGGACATTGCCCCGAACATACCTCTTCCGCCGTTCCATATCAGGGGAACGCTGCCGAAATAGGAAGCTATCTCCCCTCTGAACCATTCCGGGTGAGCTTTTATAACGTCCGCCAGAGCTATATACAGGCTTATGCTGCTGGTGGCTTCGGGCAGGTGAAATCTCGGTGTTCTTTTATTATCGGGCATTTTTAACATTTCCTTTCATATATTAAACAGCCTTTCGGCGTTTTCGGCGGTTATCTCAGCGGTATTTTCGGGGGACTCTCCCATTATCTCCGCCATAACGGCTATTGTATAGGGCAGCATGCCGCTGTCGCACCGCCGCCCCCGCACCGGTTCGGGGGACATATAGGGGCAATCGGTCTCGCAGAGCAGGCGGTCTTTGGGGATAGTTTCCAGTGCATGCCTTGCCTTTTTGGCGTTCTTGAAGGTGACCGCTCCCGTAAATCCTATATACATACCCATTTTTATGACCTCTGCCGCAATTTCAGCCGACCCGCCGAAGCAGTGCATAACGCCTTTGGGGCGGTATTTTTTCAGCAGTTCCATAGTATCTTCCCAAGCGTCCCTTAAATGGATCACCACGGGCTTGTCAAGCTCCGCCGCCAGTTTGAGCTGTTCTTCAAAGGCTTTTTTCTGAATGTCTTTCGGATGATTTTCGTAATGGTAGTCAAGCCCTATCTCCCCTATAGCGACGCACTTTGGGGACGTTGCCAGTTCCCTTATTACGCCTATCTGCGGCAGTTCGTCCGAGGCATCCGGGTGAAGACCCGCCGTGAAAAAAATCCTCGGATATTTTTCCGCCAGAGCCGCCGAATCTCTTGACCCTTTTACCGAACAGCCCACGTTGACTATCCTCTCAATGGGGGACTCTTCCGAGAAAAGCCGGGACAATAGTTCTTCTCTGTCCCCGTCAAAGGCTTTGTCGTCGTAATGGGCGTGTGAATCTATGATACGCATTTTTTATTTTCCTTTTTAAATTATAGTGAATGCTTTAGTTTGTTGGTATTTGTTACCGACATGCGCCCTTGCGGGCGGCAACGTGCTGTGCAAGGCATACGCCTTGCACGCTACGTCGCACCGCCGCCCGACCGTTAGTTGCCTAAAATTTGTAACTTTTCTTGTGTTGCCTTCATCTTTCAAAACGCTTTCCTTGGCGGTCGGGCGGCGGTTGAGGTTACTTGCTACTGCAATGCTTTTCTTTGCAACGTACTGTAACCTACAGCGGCTTACGCCGTTGGGGCTCTGCCCCAAACCCCGCAAGGGCTCCGCCGATGTTTTGAAAAAACATATGACCTCGCCGGGGGTGATCTCCCCCGGACCCCCCAACGTGCGCAGCTGCTCTGTTAATGCTTTCTTGTTCGGTCACGCTTTACTTCTCTTGTTTCTTTCTTCTTGCTTCCGACAGCAAATCCAAAACTGCCCAGTTTCCTCCCCAAGGCAAAATATTCCCCGTGCGAATACGCCAGCAGTCCTGCTTGGTTAAAATTTATCTTACCCTTGCTGTCTATATACCTTTCGTCCACCGTGACTGCCGTTATATCCGCTATGAACATTATATGACTGCCAAGCTCTATTTCCTTTGCCACTCTGCACTCCAATGCTGCCGGGGACTGCTCGATAACTCCGCAGTCCACCGTTTCGGCGTTACACAGGGTGAATCGGCATTTTTTTATCTTGTCAACCTTCCGTCCGCTTTTCATTCCGCAAAAGTCCGTTTCCCACGCCATTTTAGATGTGGTAAGGTTTATAACGAACTCCCCCCGCTCCCTTATTATCCCGCAGGAGTACCGTTCCGGGCGTACAGAGACATATGCCATAGGCGGGCGGGTGTTTACTATCCCCGTCCAGGCGGCAGTCATTACGTTATCCCTGCCGTCCGCTCCCCTGCATGTGATGAGGACTGCGGGCAATGGGGCTGCGAGGGTTGCCCCCGGAAATGCCCTGCGGCTCAAAATTTCTCCTCCATAAGTTTTTTCATATCGGCGATTATCCGCTCTATATCGGCGTTGTCGTACTTTGCCCCAAGCCATATTTCATGCGCCACAGCCGCCTGCCATACAAGCATTGCCATGCCGCCGCAATTGGGAATGCCCGCTTTTTCGGCAATTTGCAGCAGCTGTGTTTTTTCCGGGTTATAGATAACGTCGAATACAAAGCCGCTGTTTTTGACAATATCCTCCGTTACCGGGCAGGCATCGACTTTGGGGAACATTCCCACGGGGGAGGCGTTTATGAGCGTATCGAACGAGCCGGAAATCTCCTCCGGGTGAACGGTGGTGATACTGTTATTATATCCGTTTTTCTTTGCATACTCTCTTACAGGCTCTACCGTATCTTCAAACCCGTGGGGGACGGAGACCGTCAGTTCCGCTCCCGCTCTTACGCATTCTATGGCTATCATTCTCCCCACGCCGCCGCAGCCGCACTGGAGGACTTTCCCGCTTAAAGCTCCCCCTGCCGCCTCTATCGAGCGGAGAAAGCCGTCGCAATCGGTATTATAGCCGATATGCCTGCCGTCCTTGTTCGCAACGCAGTTTACGGAGGTATACCGCTCGGCGGAGTCCGCCAGCTCGTCTATATGGGCAATGATGTTGCCCTTATGGGGAATGGTTATATTAAAGCCGTCCAACGCAAGCAGGTTTTTTACGTTCTCTTCCGTCAGCGTTTCATACTCCATTAGCTCATAGCTGTAGTCGCTCCCGCTTACGCCGTCCAGTTCAAAAAGCCTTTCGTGAATGGGCGGGGACATGGTATGCTTTAAGGGAAAGCCCAACAGTCCGTATTTTTTCATGGTCATCATTTCCTTTTTTATTTATTTTGCCGAACCTGCCAAAATCCTGTCTTCGTTCGGCTGCCTGTCCGTCCATTTTCGTGCGCACTGCTCCAGAAACAAAAAGTCAAAGCATCTCCCGGATATTTTGGTATCGGGCTTTTCATATCTGAATTTATATAATGCTCTCGCATTTTTTTCAATGGGGAGCTTGTTTATCTCCGACAGTTCCAATTGAAGCAATTGAACATACTTGCTTTTTTCCTTTTCCGAGGCAAATCTTACAAGACTGCCTATATCCGAATACCGCAAGTCGTTCAATTCCCCTGCGGGTACGGGAAACATATAATTCAGATTAACGCAGGAAATAAGCCTGCCGTCCAGATATATTTTCTGAAAGTCAAGGGAATTTTTTAATTTTAAATGCCTTGGCTTTGGTGACGTTACCTGTGTAACATACACCAAATCGCCCACTCTGAACAGTTCTCCGAAAAAAGGCTTATATTTTCCGCCGTAATCGGTATGCGGTATTCTCGGTTCAAAATTTTCCCGCAGATAGTCCGCATACTCACTGTTTATCGTTTTCCATGTGACCATTAAAACAGCTCCTTTAATCTTACCGAATTACCGATTTTATCGGTAACCTCTAAATAAAAAGACCGTGCGGATTCGACGGTCTTTCTTTTTAGCTATTAACACGATTTTAGACGGCTTCGTAACCCACTATTAAAACGATTTATGACGGATTCGTAACCCACTATTAAAACGATTTATGACGGATTCGTAACCCCTATTAAAAGAGCTAAACTTTTAACCATATATATTATACCACAAAACCCCCGCCATTTCAATATACAATTTCACTAAAATTCAAGAGACGTTTTTGTGGATATTTACACAACGCTGTTTCAAACATCTCTTGCCTCTATGTCAGGCGGGATTTTCCCCGCCGTAGGCGGGGAAAATCATTACTCGGCACTCTCCTAACCTCTTGCCTCCAACTTAGCATATTCCCTCTCTCTGTTCACATTCTTGTACGCCGGGCGGATTATCCGCCTGCCCGTCATGGCCTCCTCGAACCTGTGGGCGCACCAGCCCGCCATTCGGGACACCGCAAACAATGGCGTGAACAGCTCCTGGGGTATGCCCAGCATTTTATACACAAACCCCGAATACATATCCACATTGGCGCACATCTGCTTGCCGTTTCCCCGCACTTCCTTGAAAAGTTCCGGGGTAAGGCGTTCGATGGTTTCAAGGAGCTTGTACTCCGCTTCAAACTCGCTTCCCATTGCCATACGCTCGGCGTTTTGCTTTATGATGACGGCTCTGGGGTCGGAAAGGGTGTACACGGCGTGACCCATGCCGTAGATAAGTCCGCTGCCGTCCCCTGCTTCTTTGCGGAGAATCTTGCGCAGGAAATCCGCCACTTCTCCCTCGTCCGCCCAGTTTTTCACGTTCTCTTTAATGCAGTTCTGCATTTCGATTACCTTTGAATTTGCTCCGCCGTGGCGCGGACCTTTCAGCGAGCCTATTGCGGCGGCGTATGCGGAATAGGGGTCTGTGCCGGAGCTTGTGAGGACACGGCAGGTGAAGGTGGAGTTATTTCCTCCGCCGTGTTCGGCGTGGAGCATAAGGCAAACGTCCAGAAGATGAGCCTCTTCGGGAGTATACTGCCTGTCCGGGCGGAGGAGGGAGAGGATAGTTTCCGCCGTGGAAAGTCCGGGGATAAGCTGGTGCATAAACATGGTCTTATGGTCGAAGTACCTCTGTTTTACGTGATACGCCGACACCATTATTTCGGGCATTTTTGCGATAACCGAGACGGCTGTGTCAACCTCATGTTCGGGTGTGCAGCTGTCCGGGTCATCGTCATAGGAATAAAGGGCAAGGACGGATCGTGCCATTTTGTTCATGATATTTTTAGAGGGGGCTTTAAGGATCATATCCTCGAAAAATCCCGCAGGCAGCTCCCTGTACTCGTCAAGGGTAGCCCGCAGGTTTGACAGCTGATCGGCTGTGGGCAGCTCCCCGCCCAACAGGAGATAGACTATCTCTTCATAGCCGAAGCGATTTTCCTTAACGGCGTTATCCACAAGGTCGTTTATGCTGTAGCCCCGAAAAGTGAGCTTGCCTTCATCCGGCTCTTTTTCGCCCTCGTTGAGGACGTATCCGTGGACGTTGCATATATTTGTCACTCCCGCCAGCACGCCCGAACCGTCCGGGTTGCGCAGTCCCCTTTTCACGCCGAACCTGTCGTACAAAACGGGGTCTATTTTGTTGTTGTTTTTGTATGCCTCATAGAGGTTGTTTTTTTCCATAATTTTTTACACCACCGGTAATTTGTTGATTTAAGGTATTATCCCTTGCCGCAGGCGGGGGAATACCGCCCTGCATAGGAAATAATTTCCTTTATCGGTATTTGTTACCGACATGCGCCCTTACGGGCGGCAACGTGCTGTGCAAGGCATAC
>JAMOZU010000289.1 GCA_023667745.1 Ruminococcus sp. | reverse complement strand
GTTGCAGGTGATTGTTACAATGGCGGCGGTGTTCTTTTACTGCGTATGGTTTGTATGCCTTATTTGTATGGGTATATTTACTGCGCTTAAAGGAATGGTGCGTGCTGTTAAAGCACTTATTACACAGGATATAAAAGACGTAGCAAAGTCGGCTAATTACATAAGTGAATGTGTTTTAAGAATAATTAACCAGTAATGTATCGGCGTTTTTTAAGAGAGTTTGTTAAAACAGGCTCTCTTTGCTTTTGGAAGCAAGAGGCTGAGAGGCAAGAGGCAAGAATATTTACTTTTGTCTTTCGCATTAAAAACATCTGCTATTATGGAAGTAATTCCGAAAATTATTTTTAAGGAGTGTTGTAAAATGAAAAATTTTGTAACGGGTCTGGTTATCGGAGGTTTAAGCACGGTGCTTGCCGGAATAGTTGTTGCGGGCCATTGGGCAGAAGAAGCGTTTTGCATTAGCAGGTATATTGAGACGACATTAGCTGCTAAGGCTAATGACTAAGAAGCAAAGCTCGATGATTATTATGAGGGCATTCACGCTGAAACAAATCCGAATAACGAGAACAAAGAAAAAGAAGACGAAGAATAATTTTAATGGAAGGGTTCTTGTAAAACAAGGGCTCTTCTTTTTGCCTCGCACGAAAAACAACCCCTTTTATGAGAGGAAAGAATAAAAAGGCGGCTTTTTACAAAAACTTTTTCTCTTTATTTTTCGGCGGGAGGTTTTCGATAATGGAAAGTATTCTGACATCGGTGAAAAAAATTCTGGGAATAACCGAAGAGTACGAACACTTTGACAATGACCTTATCATATTCATCAATTCCGCTCTTATGGCGGCGGCGCAGATAGGCGGGGGAAAAGAGGATTTTGCGATAAAAGGAAAAGATGAGACCTGGGAGGATTTTTCGGGAAATCCTGTAAATGAGGCAGTCAAGGGATATGTGGGGCTTAAGGTGAGAATGATGTTTGACCCGCCCGCAAGTTCGGCTGTGGCGGAGGCGATAAACAAAAGCATTGCGGAGCTTGAATGGCGGATATGCGTTAAGGAGGAAAGTTAGAAAATTAAGGGGCGTTTTATTGAAACGGAGAGAAAAAGAGCCGCCATATTCCGGCGGCTCTTGCGAGTCAGATGTTCGGAAGTCTCTGAACGTATCTTCTTCTGAGTTCGGTACATTTCGGGTCAAACTCGGAGACAGGCATATGCAGAAAGTGCAATAGAGCTGCCGTGCCTTTTATTCGTTCGCCGTCTTTGTTGATATAGCCGATATTTTCAAGCATATCGACGAACCTTTTATCCATACTTTCACCTCCGTTTCAATAAAATGTCTCTTACAATATCGGTATACCATACAAACAACCGTTTGTCAAGAAAAATTTTCAAGGAGGAAAACCAATGAAGATAAACTATAACTGCATGCGGGATATTCTTTTGCAATTGGATAAAGAGTTTGCGGACAAGTCCGGCACAATGCCGAAAAAGTTTACCGTAGGTCAGCTGAGGAGAAATCCCGCTTACTCGGACACGGCGGTGCTGAATGCACTGAACTTTCTGGGCGGCGAGGGATATATAAAATGCAGTATATCCCGTGATGAGGACGGCGGGTATATTTGCGGCGTTTCGGAAATTACGGACAAGGGGTACGGGCTGACGGACGATATTCGTTCGGAGGACGTTTGGGATTATGTAAGGCATATGTGCGAAAAGCTCGACTGGCACGGGATTGCGGCTATCAATATTCTTGTCAGGCAGTACAGAGGTGAAAAGAAAAAATGATACTTTCCGACAGAACGATTGCGGAATATCTGCAAAAAGGTTTTATGAGTATTGAACCTGTTACCGAAGAGCAGCTACAGCCTGCAAGCGTTGACATAAGGCTCGGCAATACCTTCAAGGTAACGGAAGATATTTGTTCGGGAGTGATAGGGCTTAATGATGAAATAAAGTATAAGACTATCGAAACGGACAAGTATGTGTTGTTGCCGGGGCAGTTTGTACTGGCTTCCACTATGGAATACTTCTGTTTGCCCGATTACATTACGGCGTTCGTAGAGGGGCGGAGTTCTTTGGGGAGAATGGGGCTTTTTATACAAAACGCAGGCTGGGTCGACCCCGGCTTTGAGGGGGAGATTACGCTTGAACTGTTCAATGCGAACCGCTGTGCTATTGAATTAAAAGCGGGGAGGAGAGTGGGGCAGTTGGTGTTTGCCGAAACGGACAGACCCGCGGCGAAACCGTACAATGGTAAGTATCAAGGGCAGAAAGGGGCTGTGGGGTCGAGGGTACATTTAGACTTGTTATAAACACTTTAAGGCGTTTTTACAGAATGCAGGGCGGAGAAAAAAATCGCTTCCTTTCACAACAGCGCATATACATTTTCTCCTTAATATTTCGGGAAACTCCAAAACCCCTTTCGTGTAAAAATCGTTCAAATCATCTTCGTTCTGCATTCTGTAAAAACGCCTTATAAACTTATAAAAAGATGGGAGGAAATTTCAAAATGGATAATGAGAATTACATTGAACACCACGGAATACTGGGTCAGAAATGGGGAGTAAGGCGGTATCAGGACAAAAGCGGCAGACTGACAGCCGCAGGGAGGAAAAAGCTGGGGATAAAAGAAGCAAGGTTCAAGGCGGCTAAGAAGAAAAAGAAAGCCAAGGAAGAGCCGAAAGAGAAAAAGGAAAAGAGCGTTAAGGATTTTTCCGATGAAGAGCTTAAAGCCGCTATTGAGCGGATAAATATGGAGAAGCGTTATCTGGAACTTACTGCTCCGCCGAAAAAGGAAGTGAGCAGGGGGAAGAAGTTTGTGGATAGTCTGCTGGATAAGGGTGCATCGGGATTGGCAAATGCGGCGGGAGATATATCCAAAGACCTGGGCAAGTATATAGTGGGTTCGGCTATCAATGCGGCTATGGGGGAAGACGTAGTCGATATAAAGGGGAAGAAAAAGAAAAAAGACGATGACGATTGATTGGAGGAAAGGTTTATGAACAACAATGATATTTACCATTACGGTGTGCTGGGTATGAAGTGGGGAGTGAGGAAAGAGGAAGAGAATGCTCCGGGAACTTATGAAAAGAAAACTATGCCGGCTAAGAAATCTATAATGAGCAAAAGGATAGCGGGAAATGCAAAATATGGGGCAGACCTATACCGTACCAAAGTCGGAGAGAAATTGCCCGGTGGGGTTGACCAGTACGACAAGGTCATTAAAAAAATGGAAAACGGAACGGCGATACTCAGTGAGTTAAATCCGGTTGTTAAAGCTATGACGGAAGTTGAAAACGACGAACTATTTGCCGAATTTAATGCCGAAGTGCAAAGGGAAAAAGAATGGGAAAAAGAATACAACCGACGCCCCGAAGTAATAATCGAAAAAGGTAAAAAAACCGTCGAGGATATTTACAACCGTTCCATCGAAACCACCAAAGGCTATATTAGCAAAGGGAAAGAAGCTGTTGACGGCATAGTAAATCTATTCAAGAAAAAGAAGTAGGTGAATAAAAATGTCTCTGTCCAATACCGCCGTTCCCAGGTATTACGGAGAGTTCAGAGAGAGGGTTCTTAAAGGAGAAATCCCGGTATGCAGGGAAGTTTCCATGCAGATGAACCGTATCGACGAGCTTATCCGAGACAGCAGGTATTATTATGACGATGAGGCTATCAACGGCTTTATCGAGTACTGCGAGGGTGAGCTTACCCTGA